>NZ_ARWA01000001.1:600000-755000 GCF_000385335.1 Methyloferula stellata AR4
TCGCCGGATCGGCGTCGAGAATCCGTAAGGCCGCGGCGGCACCGTCGGCGTGGTGCACCGTATATCCCAGTTCGCGCAGGCAGCCGACCGTCAAGGACCGGACGCGGTCTTCATCCTCGACGACAAGGACCGATTCGCTCAGGTTCCCGGCCGCGCGGTTGGGGCGCGCACTTTCAACGGCGGCCTGTTCGCTGCCGAGAAACCGCGGCAGATAAAGTTTGACCGTCGTGCCTTGCCCGACTTCCGAATAGATTTTGATGTGGCCGCCCGATTGTTTGACGAAGCCAAACACCTGACTGAGCCCAAGCCCGGTGCCCTTACCGATCTCCTTCGTCGTAAAGAAAGGATCGAAAGCCCGGCTCACGACGTCGGACGGCATGCCCATTCCGGTGTCGGTAATGGCGATCAAAACATATTGCCCGGCTGGCACCTCGACATGCTCGGCAGCGTAAGTCTCATCAAGATAGGCGTTGAGCGTTTCGATCGTCAGCTTACCGCCGTCGGGCATGGCATCGCGGGCATTGATGCAGAGATTGAGAATGGCGCTTTCCAACTGATTGGCGTCGGCATGCGTCTTCCAGAGTCCGCCGGCCAGCACGATCTCGATTTGAATCGCTTCTCCGAGCGTCCGGCGCAAAAGATCCGACAGGCCCGACACGAACTTGTTCGGATCGATGGGCTCGGGCGTCAGCGCCTGCTGGCGGGAAAAGGCCAAAAGCCGGTTCGTTAAACCAGCCGCGCGGGTCGCACCCTCCAAGGCGCTGTCCATGAGTTGCGCGGCATCGCTTGTCTCGCCGCGATCGAGCCGTCTTTTCAGGAGATTGAGGCTACCGATCACGATCGCGAGCATATTGTTGAAATCATGCGCGATCCCGCCGGTGAGCTGGCCCACGGCCTCCATCTTTTGAGCCTGCCGCAATTGATCGGACAGCCGCTCGCGTTCCTGAGCCTCGCGAACGAGATTGACATTGGCCGCCGACAAAGCGTCCCGCGCCGCAAGCAGCGTCGCGACCTGCCGCTGATTGATCCAAAAACTCAACAGGCCGAGGACGACGACCAGCACAGCGGCGGAGAGAATGCCAATCCGCACATGGCTCGACGCCGCATCGGCCGCGGCCGAACGTTCGTCGATGAGGCGCGCCTCCTCCGCCCTGATTTCCGCGATGAGCTCCCGGGCGCGATCCATGACGACCTTACCGCGATCGCTGTTTATGACGACCGCCAGCTTCCCGTCATCTTTTGCCTCAATTCCGGCCTGCGCAATTTCGAGTCTTTGCTGCGCGACGGAATGCAAAGTCGACAGAAGCGGGATCTCGCTTGCGTGGCCAGAAAGCTCTTTCGACAGGACTTCGAACTGTCTCTCGAGGTTTTCGCGGCCATTGTTAAAGGGCTCGAGATATCTTTCTTGCCCGGTCAGCAGAAAACCCCGCTGCCCGGTTTCGACATCCTGCAAGGCCGAGAGGACCGCGGCGAGACTGCTTTCAGTGGCCACCGACGACCGGAGCGCCGCTGTGTCTTCCGCTTGACGCAGACTGAGCCAAAGGCTCGCGCCGACGATCAACCCAAGGGCCAGAAACCCGGCGATGAGCGAAAACATCCGCAAAAAGACATGGGTGAGAGCGGGCATAGCTTAGCTATTATGACGATCGCGGGATATACCGACCGATTCCGCAGACTAGGCAAACAAAGCCCAACCTTGTCAACTACAGCAAGCTGCGGAAAAGCCTGCAACCTTTCCGGCGCAACCAAATCATCGTGATCTAGTGATAGCTCTCACCGGGTCCGAGTTTGCCGCGGAACGTCCAATAGACAAAACCCGTGTAGAGCAGAATGAGGGGCAGCAAGATAACGACGCCGGCCAGCATGAATTTCAGCGAGGCGGATGCCGCGGCGGCCTGCCAGACGTCGACCGATGGCGGCACGAGATAAGGATAGGAGGAAATCGCAAGTCCGAGGAAACATAAAAGGAAAATGCCTATGACGCCGAAGAAGGGCTTCATCTCGGCGCCCCTTCCGATCCACCGCCAGACGAGAAAACCGAGACCGATCGTCGCCAGCGGCAAAGGCCAGAGGAAGAAAATATTCGGCATCGAGAACCAGCGCTCCGCGATCCGCTCATAGCGGATCGGCGTCCACAGGCTGACAAGGCCGGCGAAAAGCGCGACGGCGATCAGGAAACGCGGCGCCAGCTTTCGCGCATATGAAGCGACCTCGCCATGCGTCTTCATCATCAGCCAGCAGGTCGCGAGCAACCCATAACCTGCGATAAGCCCGAAGCCGCACATGAGCGAGAACAGCGAAAGCCAGTCGAAAGGGCCGCCCGCAAAGCGGCCATTCACGACCGTCACGCCTTGCAGCATCCCGCCGAGCACAAGACCCTGCGCGAAGACCGCGACGATCGATCCGCCGGAAAAAGCCAGATCCCAATATTTCTGGTTTGGCTTCGCCGCCCAGCGGAATTCAAACGCGACGCCGCGCAGGATCAAGGCGAGCAGCATCAGGATGATCGGAATATAAAGCGCCGAAAACAGGATCGAATAGGCCAGCGGAAAGGCAGCCAGCATGCCGCCGCCGCCAAGCACGAGCCATGTCTCGTTGCCATCCCAGAAGGGCGCGACGGAAGACATCATATCATCGCGAAAATGTTCTTCCCGCGCCAAGGGAAACAAGATGCCGAGGCCGAGATCGAACCCGTCAAGAATGACATACATGGCGACGGCGACGCCGATGATGACGGCCCAGATCACCGGGAGGTACCAATCCGCTATCGTCATCGCACTGCCCTCTGCGTTGATTAACCCGTCGGTAACGTGCCGCCCTGAGCCGCCTGTTGCGCCGCGTGCGTCGCGCCCGACAGCGGCCGCGACGGCAGGGCCTCGTCGCCACGCACGATGGCCGGCGAAGGCCCGGCATTGATCAGCCGGTTGATGTAATAAATCCCTGTCGAGAAGACGATGCCATAAACAAGCACGAAGAGCGCAAGTGAAATTGCGACCTCGCCCCCTGTGACGGGCGAAGCCGCTTCCGCCGTGCGCAAGATGCCGGTCGCAATCCAGGGCTGGCGGCCGATCTCGGTCACCATCCAGCCGGAGATGATCGCGAGAAAGCCCAGCGGCCACGACAAAGCCGCGACATTGAGAAACAGCCGGTCGGTCGAAAGCTTGCGCCTATACCAGAGATAGGCGCCCCAAAGAACGAGACCCAAGAGCGCGAAACCGATCGCGACCATGATACGGAAGGCGAAAAACACCGGCACCACCGGCGGCCGGTCTTCCGGCGGAAATTGCTTCAAGCCCTCGAAATGCCCATCCCATTCATGCGTGACGATGAGGGCCGCGCCGTGAGGAATCGACAGGGCGTAATCGTTGCGCTCGGCTTTCTCGTCCGGCCAACCGAACAGGACGAGTCCAGGCACTTCGGCCGAATCCCAATGCGCCTCGATCGCGGCCAATTTGGCCGGCTGATATTTTGCCGTCGCAAGCCCGTGCTCGTCGCCCGCCCAAATCTGTACGGGCGCCAGAAAGAGCGCGAGGCCCAGTCCCATCTTCAGCATGATGCCGGCGTGACCCGGATAGCGCCCGGCGAGAATGAGCCTGGCGCCGACCGCCATCACGACCACCGCCGTCGTCAGATAGGCGGCAATCACCATATGGACGAAACGATAGGGAAAAGTCGGGTTGAAGATCAGCTTCAGCCAATCGTCCGGATAGGCGACACCGTCCTTGATCACATAGCCGGCCGGAACCTGCATCCAGGAATTGGCCGAGAGAATCCAGAAAGCCGAGGTCGCCGTTCCCACCGCGACCATGATGGATGCCAAAAAATGCAGCCAGGGCGGCACGCGATTATGGCCAAACAGCATGATGCCGAGAAAGGTCGCCTCGAGAAAAAAGGCGGTGAGAACTTCGTAGGCCAGCAAGGGGCCGATGACATTGCCCGCGACGACCGAGAAATGCGCCCAATTGGTGCCGAACTCATAGGACAGAACAAGCCCCGAGACGACGCCCATGGCAAAGGAGATCGCGAAGATCTTGGTCCAGAACCGCGCCAGATCGTGATAGCGCTCGTCACGCGTGAAGAGCCAGCATCCCGTCAAAGTCGCGATGAAGGCCGAAAGCCCGATCGTGAAGGCCGGGAAAATAATATGATAAGTCACCGTGAAGGCGAATTGCCATCGGCTGAGCACCGTGGGATCGAGCTGCATCTTCGCCTCCGCCCTGTTGTGCCGTTCGGACTTGCGCCTCCGCAAGCTCGTTTGGCGCCGCTCATTGGCCCCAGCAAGCTTCGTCCGCCTGTTTTATTATAGGTCTCTCATCGACCATTGGTATTGTTTACCCAATTGTGGGGAAACGTGCCGCACCTATTTGCAACGATCCACGCCCAAATCGCAGCAAGGGCTGCCGCCGGTCAGTTCGGCAGCCAGCCCAAGGCTACCCCCGCCAAGAGAACGACGCCGAGAAGAGCCCGGTAGATCGCGAAAGGCCAAGCCGAAAAACGCTCCAAAATCCGCAGCAGGCTCCAGATCGCCACGAAGGCCGAGATCGAAGCGACGACGAGGCCCAAGGCTAAAATCGACCATCCCTGCGCATCGAGATGCGCCTTATGCAATTCCCACAGTTCCTTGAACCCGGCCGCGGCGATCGCCGGAAGTCCGAGAAGAAAGGAAAAGCGCGCGGCCTCGGCCCGTTCGAGATCGCGAAATAGAGCCGCCGTCAATGTCGAGCCGGAGCGCGAAACGCCGGGAATCAAAGCGCCGACCTGCGCGATGCCGATGACGAGCGCATCGACGATCGTCACATTGTCGAGCGTGCGCAAATGCAGCGAATAGACTTCGGCAAGACCGAGCAGCGCCGCCATCACGAGACAGGCGATGCCGATGACCGTCAATGTTCGCAAGGGCGAATCGCAGGCATTGAGCCAGGGCGCAAGAAGAACGCCGGCAATGATGATCGGCAAGGTCGCGATCAGGATCCAGATCACGAAGCGGAAATTCCAATTGGAAAAATCGCGCCGCCGCGCCGCCGCGATCGAGCCGAAGAAAATGCCGCGGACATCGGACCAGAAATAGCTGATGACGGCGGCGAGCGCGGCAAGCTGCATGGCCGCCGAGAAAGCGGAACCCGGATCGCGCCATCCGAGCAAAGCCGGAACGATCCGCATATGTGCCGTCGAGGAGATCGGCAGCAGCTCGGTCAGGCCCTGCACGACGCCAAGGACCGCCACCTTGGCATAGCCCAATGCGACGAAGCCCGTGTCGAGGCCCCCGGTACAGGCAGCCGCCATGTTGCCCCAGGAAAGGAAGGAACCGAAGAATCACCAGGCGCCTATGACGCCCGCGGCCATTTCTTTCAGACTCCGCCTCCAAGATCAACAGGAGGGACGCGGCAACACACAAAGCAGGTTTCAATTCCTCCCTTTACCTTGCGTGCCCGCTTTGCCTACCATGCGCTTCTTCTTTAGCGGGGCATAATCGATTATTCATGGATAGCGTGAAACGCATTTCACAAAGAGATGCCTTAGCTCGTTCGCCTCGGTTCCGGCGCCCAGCCGGGCCGCCCTGCTTACGACCCAAGAACCGGAGATCTGGTGTATGACGGTGGCCTGCCGTCGCTTTTCAGCGGGACCTGTCTTGCACCTTTTTACCACATCCGTGTTGGCGGCCTGCTGTCTCGCTGGTGGGATGTTCGTCGTGCTGACGGCCGGAACAGCGTCTGAAAAGACCCGCGGCGTCCGCCTCCTCAATCCCGGTGAGGAAATGGCACCGATCGCGCCGACGCATCTGGAGCCGCCGCTTGTCGGACCGAACGGCGCGCCGGTCGCAGCCATTCGCGTCGCCGTCGCCGACGGGCAATCCGGCAAGCTCGATGGCATGACCGCGCGCGATGCGCCCTTTGAAATCGTCGCACCAGGTGCCAATCCCGATCTTGTGTGGGATCCCACCTCGCATGCCGCGAGCATAGGTCGGACGATCATTGCCTATAAGGTCGAGCAAAGCGATCTTCCGGCTGTCATCGACCGCACGGCGGCGGTGCGGGGGCTGAAGGATCTGTCGGCCTCAAAGCCGCAAGTCATGCGCGTCAGCCCCGCCGCCGAGACGCGGCATCGCGGCGACAAGGTCGAGATCGACGTAGAGAATGTCGCGAACCGGTCTTTGGTTCTGTTCAACATAGCCGGCGACGGCACGGTCCAGGCGCTTTATCCTCTGGGTTCCGATGCGCGCATTCTCGATACGAGAACCTATCGTGTGACGGTTCAGATCAGGGAGCCTTTCGGCACGGACGCTCTCGTCGCCGTCACCGCCGCTCAGCCGATGGACCAGTTCGAGCAGGGAATCAGGCAGATCAGCCGTTTTCACAGCGCCGGCCAGGCCTTGCGGCTGGTGATGGCGGCTTTGCCGTCGGATGCGCGCATCGGGCTCGTGACCTTATCGAGCGTGCCTTAGCATCCGGACTCGATGATTTCGTAATCAGAGGACCGTCATTGCGAGGAGCGGAGCGACGAAGCAATCCATGCTGTTGTGGGACCGATTGTCCCTGGATTGCTTCGCTTCGCTCGCAATGACGGCTTATCGACTGACGCCTGACTCCGCCTTACCTATCCCGCTCGCGCTCTGCTCGGCACCCGCACCCGAAAAAGCGCGCACAAAACGGCAGCCTTCGAATAAGTCGAGCCTGCGCCCGTCCAAAAGCGTGCGCGCCATGGAAATGGCTTCTTCATCGCTCGCGATCGCCTTCAGCTCCTTCGATTTCTTGATCTTGCCTTGATCGTCGAGGAAGAAGACCTTGTATTCGGGGCCGTCCGGTGTGCAATCCGACATCGCGAGCGCTCTATTATATTATGGCTGGATAAGTCGGCGCGGAAATTAGCGCTCTCGAAGGACGGCGTCCATGCGGGCGTCTCCGCCGCCAAATCAGGATCGCTTTTTCATGAAGCAGCTTACGAAATTCTTCTGGTTCACGCTTGCCGCGATCTTCCTCATCGAGGCTTGGCTCTGGGAATATGTCGGCGGCTTCCTCCGCTGGCTTTACGACATCATCCCGCTTGCCGCCCTCAAGGCGGCGCTGGCGCGCAGCCTCGACAAATTGCCTGCACCGCTCGCGCTGGTGATTTTCGTCATTCCGATCATCCTGCTCGAACCGTTGAAAGTCGTGGCCATCTGGCTTCTCGGGCATCATCATATCGTCTGGGGCGTGCTCACCTTCTGCTTCGCCGAAGCCTTTACGGCGGGCATTATCGCCTTTCTCTTCGACGCGCTCCGCGACAAGCTCTTGTCGATGCCGTGGTTCTTCAAGCTTTACGAATGGGTCTTGCGGGTGAACGCCTGGGCGCACGAGTTGGTGCGGCCCTATAAGGAAAAGATCCTCGCGGCCATGGCCGAGTTCCGTCTTTGGGTGAAGGAAAAGCTCGCGGCGCACGGGCAGAGCCCGTTTATCCGCAAGCTGATCGCGCTGCGCGAGCTTGTGCGGCGAAGAAGCAAGAGCGCGTAATTGCGGGGTCCATCATCGGACTACTGCATTCAGCTCTTGGCGGCGAGCGTGGCGAGCGGATCGCTTTAGTCAATGACGACCCATCAAAGATGGGTCGCCGCCGAAGGCGGTCTGCGATCATTGACAAAAGCGATACCGTCTCGCCGAAAATGCCAGCCAAGAGAAGAATGGCAGATAATGAGGTGAGCCCGGTCAGGGCTCACCGCCCCCTTGGATGCGCCGAGCGATAGGCTTCGAGCAACCGCTTGCCGTCGACAGCCGTATAGATCTGCGTCGTCGACAGGGAGGCATGGCCCAATAATTCCTGGATGGCGCGCAGATCGCCGCCGCGGCTCAGAAGATGCGTCGCAAAGGAATGGCGCAGCGCATGCGGCGTAGCGCTGTCCGGCAGGCCGAGCGCACCGCGCAATTCGGCCACCGTGAACTGGATCATCCGCGGCGAAAGAGGACCGCCCTTGGCGCCGACGAAGAGCGGCCCTTCGGGTGGCAGATGGTAGGGGCAAAGCGACAGATAGGTCTCAAGCCCGCGTTTGACGGGCAGGATGATCGGCACGCCGCGGCGCTTGCCGCCCTTGCCGGTGACGGTCAGGGAATCGCTCGTGCCAAGCGGCGCGTCGCATCGCTTGATCGACAGAGCCTCGGAAATACGCAACCCCGCGCCATAGAGGAGGCCCAGCACGGCGGCATCGCGCGCCAGCACCCAGGCGGGTTTTTCCGCGCCGGCGCGGGCTTCGACTCGCATCATCTCGCGGGCCTCCCTGATGGGTAGAGGCTTCGGCAGGGTCCGCGCCACCTTTGGCGTGCGCACGGCCGAAAATGCCGCCGCCTCGGCTTTACCCTCGCGTTGCAGCATGCGGGCGAAGGAGCGCAGGCCCGAAAGCTGCCGCAGCAGCGACCGGCTGCCGACCCCTTCCTTGCGGCGGCGGGCCATGAAGGCGCGCAGATCCGCTGCGGTCAGATCGGCGAAGGTCGCGAATGTGACGGGTTGTCCGAAATGCTCGGATAGAAAGACGAGGAATTGCCGGAGATCCCGCGCATAAGCTTCGCAGGTCAGCGCCGCCAGCCGTTTTTCGCTCGCAAGCTCGGCGAGCCAGGCCGCCGCGGCCTCCGCAACCTCCGCATCAGCCGGACCGATATCGAAGGCGGCAGAACCATCCACCAAAATATGCTCCATGCGAAACGGAATACGCCGGAGAGCTAAAAATTCCGTTCAGGACTCTTCTTGATCTTGCTCCTGCGGCGGCGGCTTGAAGCCGAGCGCTTTGGCTTCGGCCGCAACTTCTTTGATCTCGATGACGGCCGCGTCGTAGAGATTCGTCATGGCGTCGCGGATTTCCTCATCGGTCTTATCGACACGTTTGGTGTTGAAATCGGTGCGAATCATGCGGAAGACTTCTTCATCGCCGTCTTCTTCGAGTTCCGCCGCGATCAGGGCCGAGGCATATTCCTCCGCGGCGGCGGGCTCCAGACCGAGCAATTCGGCCGCCCAGAAGCCGAGCCATTTATTGCGGCGCACCGTCGCCTTGAATTTCAACTCTTCCTCATGCCTGAACTTGGCTTCTTCGGCCCGTTCGCGCTCGTCGAAAGTCGTCATTGCTCAACCTTTTAGGGCTTTTTGCATCGCACAATCGGCAGATGCCCGGGGTCCGCGCGCACCACGCCTCTGGGCATTGCGGTATTCGCCCTTATATTAGCGGCATCGCCTGGAAAGACCCAAGCGGGATTTCCGGCTGCGCCCGGGCACTAGACCAGCCATTGGCTGTATCCGCCAAGGGCGTGAGCCCTTAAGATTATGGTTTTTCTTGCATTTCAGCGTCATCGGCGTGTCACCGCCCTGCTCTCTGATGCGATTCGGTAGAAAGTCCGGCCTGCGGCCAAGCGCCTCGCATTGTGCGGGCAGGGCCTTTCGGATAGGGTCCCATCGAACCGGGTTGTCTCGCGGTTCGTAACAAGCTAGGACCGCAGCGCGCTGCGGCACCATCACGCGGAAAGGCTGTTCACCAGCCTGACGCGCTAAAACGCGGACCGGTTCGGACGCGAAGCCCCAAAAGCAGGTTGCCCTTGCCCATAGCTCCTGATGGTCAAGGGCAACCTGCCGGATTCTTTAAGGATCTTACGGAATTTCTCCGATCCAA
This sequence comes from Methyloferula stellata AR4, assembly GCF_000385335.1. Taxonomy (NCBI): domain Bacteria; kingdom Pseudomonadati; phylum Pseudomonadota; class Alphaproteobacteria; order Hyphomicrobiales; family Beijerinckiaceae; genus Methyloferula; species Methyloferula stellata. The sequence goes on from NZ_ARWA01000001.1 coordinate 609,623, forward strand.
TCCTGAAAGTTCAGGTGCGGGACTGGGTCAGAGACATTCCGTCAGGGACATTCAAAGGAGCCACGGCCACTAATGGATCCTCTCAAGCCACGGTTAATCCCCATGAACCGCCGCCGGCGCATTTACGAAGGCAAGGCAAAGGTCCTCTATGAAGGTCCCGAGCCCGGCACATTGATTCAGCATTTCAAGGACGACGCGACGGCCTTCAATGCGAAGAAACACGAAGTCATCGACGGCAAAGGCGTGCTCAACAACCGTATCTCCGAGTTCATCTTCCAGAACTTGAACGATATCGGCGTGCCCACGCATTTCATCCGGCGGCTCAATATGCGCGAGCAATTGATCCGCGAGGTGGAAATCGTGCCGCTCGAAGTCGTGGTGCGCAACGTCGCCGCCGGCTCGCTCTCGACCCGGCTCGGCATCGAGGAAGGCACCCAGCTGCCGCGTTCGATCATCGAGTTCTATTATAAGAACGACGAGCTGAACGACCCGATGGTCTCGGAAGAGCACATCACGGCCTTCGGCTGGGCGAGCCCGCAGGAAATCGACGACATCATGGCTTTGGCCATAAGGGTCAACGACTTCCTGTCTGGATTGTTCTTGGGTGTCGGCATCCGCCTCGTCGATTTCAAGATCGAATGCGGGCGGCTGTGGGAAGGCGATATGATGCGTATCGTCGTCGCCGACGAAATCTCGCCGGACTCCTGCAGACTGTGGGATATCAAGTCGAACGACAAGCTCGACAAGGACCGTTTCCGCCGCGACCTTGGCGGTCTGGTCGAAGCCTATACGGAAGTCGCCCGGCGTCTCGGTATCCTGCAGGAAAACGAGCAGCCCCGCGCAACGGGACCGAAGCTGGTTCAGTGAGCTGAATAGGTTGCGACTTCAGACGATTCAAACGGAGGCTTCGGCCTCCGTTTTGTTTTTGGTGAAGAGCGCATAAATGATGTGCAAAGCCTCACCGCCAAAAGACAGGCAGCATAGATTCTGCCATTCATCTCTTGGCGGCGGTCCGAAGGATCGTCATTGACAGAAACGAGACCGCCTCGCCAAAAATGTCCGCCATCGAATGAATGGCTAGCTATCGGCTTCGCCGACTGAACTGAAGAGCCCATAATGAAAGCCCGTGTCATCGTGACCTTGAAGGAAGGCATCTTGGATCCGCAAGGCAAGGCGATCGAAGGCGCGCTCAAATCCATGGATCTGCCGGGCGTCGCGAGCGTGCGGCAGGGCAAGATTTTCGATATCGAGCTTGCCGAGGCCGATGGCGCGAAAGCCGAGGCGCTTTTGAAAGATGCCTGCGAAAAGCTGCTTGCCAATCTCGTGGTGGAAGACTTCCGGATCGAGAGACTTTGATGCAGGCTTGCGTCATCCAATTTCTCGGCTCCAACCGCGACGGCGACGTCATGCGCGCTCTGGCGCAGGCAAGCGGAAAGACCCCCGTGCGGCTTTGGCATACAGAGACCGCGCTGCCACAAGGCACCGATCTCGTCGTGCTGCCCGGCGGATTTTCCTATGGCGATTATCTGCGCTGCGGCGCGATCGCAGCGCGCGCGCCGATCATGGATGCGGTTCGCGCCCATGCCGCGCGCGGTGGCCTCGTACTCGGCATTTGCAACGGGTTTCAGATCCTCGTCGAGAGCGGGCTTCTGCCCGGCGTGTTGATGCGCAACGCCAATCTGCGCTTCGTCTCAAAACTGCAGCATATCAGCGTCGAGCGCGACGACACGCCCTTCACCTCGCATTATCATAAGGGCCAAGCGATCAATGTCGCGATCGCGCATGGCGAAGGCAATTACACCGCGGACGCGGACACTATCGCGCGGCTCGAAGGCGAAGGTCTTGTGGCTTTCCGCTATTGCGACTCCAATGGCAAAATTGGCGGCGCGGCCAATCCCAACGGCTCGATGAACGATATCGCCGGCATCTATTCGCCGGGCCTGAATGTGCTCGGCCTCATGCCGCATCCCGAAAACCTCGTCGATCACATCGTCGGCGGCATCGATGGGCGCGGGTTGTTCGAGAGCCTTGCTGCCTTTGCCAAGGTCCCAGCGTGACACCCGAACCCGCCATCACCCCCGATCTCGTCGCCTCGCATGGCCTGAAGCCCGACGAATATGAGCGGTTCAAAAAGCTCATCGGCCGCGAGCCGAGCTTTACCGAACTCGGCATCGTCTCGGCCATGTGGAACGAGCATTGTTCGTATAAGTCGTCGCGCCTGCATTTGCGCAAATTGCCGACGAAGGCGCCCTGGGTGATCCAGGGTCCCGGCGAGAATGCCGGCGTCATCGATATCGGTGGCGGATGGGCCTGCATCTTCAAGATGGAGAGCCATAACCACCCGTCCTATATCGAACCCTATCAAGGCGCAGCAACCGGCGTCGGCGGCATCTTGCGCGACGTGTTCACCATGGGCGCGCGGCCGGTCGCCTGTCTCAATCTTCTGCGCTTCGGCTCCCCGGATCATCCGAAGACGCGCCATCTCGTGGCGGGCGTCGTTGCCGGCATCGGCGGCTACGGCAATAGTTTCGGCGTGCCCACCGTCGGCGGCTCGACCAATTTTCATCGCCGCTATGACGGCAATATCCTGGTCAATGCCATGGCCATCGGCATCGCCAAGACGGACGAGATTTTCTATGCGAAGGCGACCGGCGTCGGAAATCCGATCGTCTATTTGGGCTCGAAGACCGGCCGCGACGGCATTCACGGCGCGACCATGGCGTCGGCGTCTTTCTCGGCCGATGCCGAGGCCAAGCGCCCGACCGTGCAGGTCGGCGATCCCTTCTCGGAAAAGCTTTTGCTTGAGGCCTGCCTCGAATTGATGGCGTCCGGCTCGGTCGTCGCGATCCAGGACATGGGCGCCGCCGGTCTCACATCGTCAGCCGTGGAAATGGGCGCCAAGGGCGATCTCGGCGTCGAGCTCGATCTCGATTTCGTGCCCTGCCGTGAACCCAATATGACGGCTTACGAGATGATGCTGTCGGAAAGCCAGGAGCGCATGCTCATGGTGCTGCATCCGGAAAAACGCGCCGAAGCGGAAGCGATCTTCCGCAAATGGGGTCTCGATTTCGCAATCATCGGCAAGACCACGGACGATCTGCGCTTCGTCGTGAAGCACAAGGGCGAGATCAAAGCCGATCTGCCGATCAAGGAGCTTGGCGACGAGGCGCCGCTCTACGATCGCCCGCATGTCGCGCCGAAGAAGCTGCCCGTCCTCGATGCGGCTTCCATCGTGCCACCGATCGATAATGGCGAGGCTTTGAAGCGGCTTCTCGCCACCCCCGATCTTTGCGCCAAGCGCTGGATCTGGGAGCAATATGACCAGTTCATTCTGAGCAACACAGTCGCTGGCCCCGGCGGCGATGCCGCCGTGATTCGCCTTGGCGATTCCTTCGACGAAGAGGCGGGCGCCATGGCTGCGCCTGGTCTTGCGTTTACGACCGATGTCACGCAGCGCTATTGCGAGGCCGACCCTTACGAGGGCGGCAAACAGGCGGTCGCCGAAGCTTGGCGCAATCTCTCGGCGGTCGGCGCCTTGCCCCGCGCGGTGACGGATAATCTCAACTTCGGCAATCCGGAAAAGCCCGAGATCATGGGGCAGCTCGTCGCCTGCCTCGACGGGATAGGCGAAGCCTGCCGCGCCCTCGATTTCCCGATCGTCTCGGGAAATGTCTCGCTTTATAACGAGAGTGCCGGGCAGGACATTCTGCCGACGCCCTCGATCGGCGGGGTCGGCACGCTCGAGGATGCGAGCCGGACCCAGACCATCGCCTTTATGCGGCCGAATGATTCGATCCTGCTGATCGGCGAGACGAAGGGCTGGCTTGGCCAATCGCTTTACCTGCGCGACATCTGCGGGCGTGAAGACGGCGCTCCGCCGCCGGTCGATCTCGCCGCCGAGAAGAAGAATGGCGACTTCGTCCGTGGGCTGATTCGCAACCGGGCACTGACGGCCGCGCATGATATTTCAGACGGCGGCTTCGCCGTCGCCCTGGCCGAGATGGCGCTCGCCGGCAATATGGGCGCGACCGTCGACGTCGACGGCCAAGTCCCGCCCCACGCTTATTTCTTTGGGGAAGACCAGGCGCGCTATATCGTCACAGCGGCTCCAGATAAGGCAAATGCGATCTTGATGGAATCGCAACAGGCAGGTGTTGCCTGCAAAATCATCGGTTTGACCGGGGGCAATGCGTTGACCATCGGGGACGCCACGGCCATATTATTGGATGACCTGAGGCGGGGCCATGAAGCGTGGCTTCCGGACTATATGGGACGTTTCCATACTTAAGGGTTTTCCGGCGGCAGCACCTTGCGCGCCCCAGCCCCACGACGAGGACTAAAGCTATGCCTATGGAAGGATCAGAAATCGAGCGGCTCATCAAGGAAGGTATTCCTGACGCCCGGGTTCAAACCACCGACCTCGTCGGCGACAAGGATCATTGGGCCGCCGTCGTGATCTCCTCGGAGTTCACCGGCAAGAGCAAGCTCCAGCAGCATCAGATCGTCTATAAAGCGCTCGGCGCTAATATGGGTGGCGTGCTCCATGCTTTGCAGCTCACGACCTACGCACCGAAGGCCTAAACCATCAAACAAGCGGGCTGACCGCGCGCCACAACCACCGAAAGGACATAGACATGTCTGGAGTTTCTGATCTCATCCAGTCCATCATCGACAAGAACGACGTCGTCCTCTTCATGAAGGGCACCCCGAACTTCCCGCAATGCGGCTTTTCGGGCTCGATGGTCCAGATGCTTGGCTACCTCGACGTGAACTACGAGCACGTCAACTGCCTCGAGAACGACGAAATCCGTCAGGGCATCAAGGACTTCTCCAGCTGGCCCACGATTCCCCAGCTCTATATCAAGGGCGAGTTCGTCGGCGGCAACGACATCGTCAAGGAAATGTTCCAGTCGGGCGAGCTCGTCACGACCCTCAGCGCCAAGGGCATCGAATACAAGATCCCGGCCCCGCCGAAGCAGCCCCAAAAGGCGTAATCCCGCCTCGTCTTTTTTAGAAGAACGTCGTCATGGCCGGGCTTGTCCCGGCCATCTGCGTTTCTGGCGCGCGCTACAGTCGTAACCTCTTTCCTGCATGCTGAAACGCCGCGGCAATGCGGGTGCGCCAGCATGGTCGCATGACCAAAACAGCTCAGCACCTCCTCGCCAATATTCAGGACTTGGCCCCTGACATCGCCGCGCGCGCGGCCGACATGGAAGCCGCGCGCCGCATGCCCCTCGACCTCGTGGAAATGCTGAAATTCATCGGCGTCTTCCGCGTCTTCGTGCCCGGGTCCCATGGCGGCCTGGAGTTCGACCTGCCGTCCGCTTTGGATGTCATTACGGCGCTCGGCCGAATTGACGGGTCCGTCGGCTGGACCGCGATGATTGGTATCGGAGGTGGCATATTTGCGCCTTTGCTCACCCGGGAAATCTATACGCAGATCTATGATAAGGGCCCCGACGTGATCTTCGCCGGTTCCGTCCAGCCGGCCGGAACGGCCGAAGCCGTACAGGGCGGCTGGCGCGTCAATGGACGCTGGCCTTTCGCCAGCGGCTGCCAGCATGCCGATTGGATGGGCGGGTTCTGCATCATGACCCGGGACGGGAAGCCGCTTCCCGGACAGGACGAAGGCATGCCGCTTATCCGCGGCTGCTTCATGCCGGCCGACCACTGGTCGATCGAAGACACTTGGCACGTGGCCGGGCTCAAGGCTACGGGCAGCCACCACATCGTGCTGAAGGACGTCACAGTCCCCGACGCGAATTTCGTCGATATCGCGAACCCCGTACCGTGCGTGCAAGCACCGCTTGCCCGCGCCGTGCAGCAAGTGCTTCCCTTGCTGCACTGTGCCAATTCGATCGGCGTCGCCGAAGGCGCCTTGGACGAACTCGTCGCACTTGCCAACACCGGACGTCAGCAATTCAGAGCCATGGCACCGCTACGCGAATCTGAAATGTTCCAAGCCGAACTCGGCCGCGCCGTCGCCGATCTGCGGGCAGCGCAGGGATTGCTGCAGATGCAGGCCGCAAGCCATTGGCGCCATGCTGTCGCCGGGACATTGCAGGACGAAGCTTTTCTTACGCAAGCCTTGCAAACGGGGACGTGGATCGCAGCCACAGCCACGCGCATCGCCGAAACCTGCTACAGGCTCGCCGGCGGCATCGCGCTTTACGAAACCTCGCCATTGCAGCGTCGCCTGCGCGACATGCAGGCGGCATCGCAACATTATGCCGTGCAGCAACGTCATTATGTCACTGCCGGGAAGATGGTTTTGGGCGATCCCCAGATCAGCAGGAAAGCGCTTGCCGCGTAAAACCCGGGCCGATTTTTGAGCCTGTTCGCCACGGCGATAAGCGTCGTGGCGAAATCCATTTCGGGCCAGCCCGTTGCGCCTTTTGAGGTGCCCACCCCTCAGAGCTGCCCGGCGCTACGATCGTAACTTTGTTTCCGGGCGTTGAAACGCACTCGCAACGCAAGTTTCGTAGCCTCGCTGCATGACAAAAACAGTCCAACATCTCCTCTCCGACATTCAGGCATTAGCCCCTAGCATCGCCGCCCGCGCGGCCGAGATCGAAGCCGGACGGCGCATGCCGCTCGACATCGTGGAAAAGTTGAAATCGATTGGCGTCTTCCGCATGCTGGTATCGAAATCCAGCGGGGGGCTGGAATTCGATTTGTCCTCTGCCATGGAGGTCATCGCCGCTCTCGGCAGAATAGACGGCTCCGTCGGCTGGACCGCGATGATCGCCACCGGAGCCAGTATTTTCGTGCCTTTGGCGTCGAAGGAGACATATGCGCAGATTTATGCGAAGGGCCCGGACGTCGCTTTCGCCGGCTCCGCCCGTCCCGGCGGCACGGCCGAGGCCATCCCGGGCGGATGGCGCGTCAATGGCCGCTGGTCCTTCGCGAGCGGCTGCCTCCACGCCGACTGGATGGCCGCCTTCTGCATCGTCGTCAAAGACGGCAAACCGATCCCGGGGCCAGAACCCGGCATGCCCGTCATTCGCGGCTGCATCCTGCCCGCCAGCGATTGGCAGATTGAAGATACGTGGCATGTCGCTGGCCTCAAGGGCACCGGCAGCAACGACATCCTGCTCAAGGACATCATCGTCCCCGACGCCAATCTCATCGACTTTGCCAACGCCACGCCTTGCGTCCCGGCGCCGCTTTCCCACGGAGCGCAGCAAGTCCTGCCTCTTCTTCATAGCGCCAATGCCGTCGGCATGGCCGAAGGCGCCTTGGAGGCGCTTACCGCCATGGCCAAAGGCGGCAGACAACAATTCAGCGCCGCCGTGCCCTTGCGCGATTCAGAGCTCTTTCAAGCCGGGCTCGGGCGCGCCGCCGCCGACCTTCATGCCGCCCAGGCCCTCCTCCAAAGTGAGGGCGGACGCTTTTGGCGCTATGCACTTGCCGGAACATTGGGGGACGAAGCGCTTCTTACGCAAGCGCGGCAAAGTACGGCCTGGATCACCGGTACGTCCTTGAGCGTTGCCGAAGCCTGTTACGCGCTCGCCGGCGCCGCCGCGATTTATGAGGCTTCACCGCTCCAGCGCCGTCTGCGCGATCTTCAGACGGCAGCGCAGCATTATACGGGGCAGCAAAGGCACTATGCCCCCGCCGGCAAGCTGCTTTTGAGCGAGGACGTGTGCGTCGCGCCGAAAACGCTCGTCGCTTAAAGCGGCGATGCCTATTTCGCCGCCGCGGTGATCAGCGCCGCGGCCTCGGGCGAATCCCATTTGGCGGGACCCGCCATCGTGCCGATCTCGCAGCCATCCTTGCCGACCAGGATCGTCGTCGGCAGGCCCATGATCCCGCCCTTTTGCTTCAACACCTGAAAAACATCGGCCTTCGGATCGGCGTAGAAGCCGAGCTTCTCGACCCCGATCTCGCCGAAAAACGCCTTCGCCTTCTCGAGCCGCGACGTATCCATATTGACCGCCACGACCTCGAAGCCGTCGGAGCCGAGATTGGCCTCGAGCCGGTCGAGCGAAGGCATTTCCTGGCGGCAGGGCACGCACCAGGTCGCCCAGAGATTGAGGAGCACCAGCCGGCCCTTGAAGGCTGCGAGGCTGGTTTTTTCGCCGTCCGGCCCATTAAAGGTAAGATCCGGCAAGGATTTGGGGGCAGGATTAAGGCTCAGGGCGGCCACTTCGCCATGAACGAACGGTTTCAGCCGCAGGGCCACATCCCGTTCCGGCGCACATTTGGCCGCGTCGGCCGCGGCTTCCTTGCTGTCAGGCTTGCCAATCCCGTATAGGACGGCACCCGAGGCGGCGATGACGAACGCCACCCCTGCCAAAATCGGCACGAGCCGCGATTTCCTCCGGGCGGTGGCTTCAACGGGTTTTTGAGGGTCTTCGGTCATGAGGCCTTTGTCAGAGCACGAGACGATAAAGAGCGCGAGACGATGAGTAACAAGATGTGGGGCGGACGGTTCGCGGAAAAGCCCGCCGCCATCATGCAAGAGATCAACGCCTCGGTCGGCTTCGATTACAAGCTCGCCGCGCAGGATATCGCAGGCTCGCTCGCCCATGTCGAAATGCTGGCGCAAACGGGTCTCGTGTCGCGCGAGGACGCCGAAGCGATTTCGCGGGGCTTAGCCGAAATTCGCGGCGAAATCGAGAGCGGCGCTTTCACCTTTTCGCCAGAACTCGAAGATATTCATATGAATATCGAGTCCCGGCTCGCAGCCAAGATCGGCGCAGCCGCCGGCCGCCTGCATACGGCCCGCTCGCGCAACGATCAAGTCGCGGTTGATTTCAGGCTCTGGGTCCGCGACACGATCGATCATCTCGATGCGCAATTGAGGGATCTGCAGCAGGCTTTGGCCGAAAAGGCGGTCGAGCACGCTGGAAGCCTGATGCCGGGCTTCACCCATCTTCAAACGGCCCAGCCCGTCACATTTGGGCATCATCTTCTGGCCTATGTGGAAATGTTTTCGCGCGACCGCTCGCGCTTTTGTGATGCGCGGGCAAGGCTCAACGAATGTCCGCTCGGCGCGGCGGCGCTTGCCGGAACCTCGTTTCCGATCGATCGCGAGGCGACGGCCAAGGCGCTCGGCTTCGACCGGCCGACCGCCAATTCGCTCGATTCGGTCGCCGACCGCGATTTCGTGCTGGAGCCGCTCGCCGATGCCGCGATCTGCGCCGTGCATCTGTCGCGTTTCGCCGAGGAAATCGTGCTTTGGACCACGGCGCAATTTGGCTTCGTGCGGCTCACCGATCAGTTTTCGACCGGCTCTTCCATCATGCCGCAAAAGCGCAACCCGGACGCGGCCGAACTGGTGCGCGGCAAATCGGGCCGCGTGATCGGCGCGCTCGCCGGTCTCCTGATCGTCATGAAGGGTCTGCCGCTCGCCTATTCGAAAGACATGCAGGAAGACAAGGAAGGTGCTTTCGATGCCTTGCAGACGCTCTCGCTGTCGATCGCGGCGATGGCCGGCATGGTCCGCGATCTCGAACCCGATCTGAAAAAGATGAAGGCCGCCGCGGGCGACGGCTATGCGACAGCGACCGATCTGGCCGATTGGCTCGTGCGCGAGCTGAAAATGCCGTTCCGCGAAGCGCATCATGTGACGGGCCGGCTTGTCGCTTTGGCGTCCGACCGCAAAATCGGGCTGCAAAAGCTGTCATTGAACGAGCTGCAATCGGTCGAGCCGCGGATCACGAAAGAGATTTATGACGTGCTCGGCGTCGAAAACTCGGTCAAAAGCCGGACGAGCTATGGCGGGACGGCGCCTAAAAACGTCCGCGCCCAGGCCAAGCGCTGGCTCAGCCGGCTTGCCAAGGAGAAGCCCGCCACTTAGAGCCGTGCGGGCAATCCCTCCGGCTGCGCCTGACGAACAGGTCTTTTTCGGCTAGAGCGTGTTCCGATTGGATGGAATCATCCAATCGATAAGGGCACGCTCCGATTCAAAAAGTTAGAGCATTTTCGGGCGCAAAACCGCGCACACTTTTGCTGAAAATGCTCTAGAGTGACCTTGGCTTTGGAGTCGATCGCTTGAATTTCAGCCTTCTCAAGAACCTAGGTATGGTGCTCTGTATCGCCGCGGCTGCGTTGGCACTCGCAGGCTGTGGCCGGCGCGGGCCCGTGCAGCCACCGCCGGGCGTCCCCGAAAGCCAAGCCGCGCCCATGATCAACCCAACCACGTCGGGGACTTTGGACGCCAATAATTCCTTGGCCTCGAAGGAATCAAACAGCCCCATTCCCGATGCGGGGACGCAGCAGCCCGCGACCGGCACGGCGGCCACGCAGCCCGCCACAACGCCCGCGCCCAAAATTAAAAAACCTTTCCTGCTCGATCCGCTGCTTTAGGGCAGTGTCACAATGGACGCAGGTAAAGCGTCTCCACGTAGTGCGCAAACCCTCTCCCCCCAACTCGGGCTTGCCCGAGTTGGGTATTGCTAAAAAGACACAAGTCGGGCAGGCCCGACTTGTACGGGAGAGGGTGGTTGGCAGAGCCAACCGGGTGAGGGGTTACGACCGTGCAATTTGACAACGATGGTAACCCCTCATCCGTCATGCTGCGCATGCCACCTTCTCCCACAGGGAGAAGGCAAGCTCCCGCCGGTTGTCCGGTTAAATCGTTTATGAAAATGTTCTAGCCATGCATCATTTTACGATGAAGAACGGCGTGATGCATGCCGAAGACGTCGATCTCACGCGTCTTGCGGCAGAGGTCGGCACGCCGTTTTATTGTTATTCAGCGGCAACACTCGCGCGCCATTACGATGTCTTCAAGGCGGCCTTCGATCCGCTTCCGACGCTCGTCTGCTATGCGCTGAAGGCCAATTCCAATCAGGCGGTCTTGAAGATCCTCGCCGAGCGCGGCGCCGGCATGGATGTCGTCTCGGAAGGCGAATTGCGACGGGCGCGGGCAGCGGGTGTCCCAGGCAGCCGCATCACCTTCTCGGGCGTCGGCAAGACGCTTGGCGAAATGGCCTATGCGCTCGACGAGAAGATCCTCTGCTTCAACGTCGAGTCGGAGCCAGAGCTTCACGCGCTCTCGGCTCTTGCCGCAAGCCGCGGCCAGATCGCGCCCATCTCATTGCGCGTCAATCCCGATGTCGACGCCAAGACCCACGCGAAGATCACCACCGGCAAGGCCGAAAACAAATTCGGCATTCCTTTCGCCCGCGCGTATGCGCTCTATCTCGAGGCGCAAAAGCTGCCGGGTATCCGCATCGAAGGCATAGATATTCATATAGGCTCGCAGATCACCGATCTCGCGCCTTTCGACGCGGCCTTCGCGCTCGTTGCCGAATTCGTGCAATCGCTGCGTGCCGCGGGCGTGACCATCAACCATATCGATCTCGGCGGCGGCCTCGGCATTCCCTATAATGCCCAGGAAGATCCCGAGAGCTATCACCCCGACCGCTATGCCGCGATCGTGAAGCGGCATTTCAACGCTTTCGGCTGCGAGATCATTCTGGAGCCGGGGCGGCTGATCGTCGGCAATGCCGGCATTCTCGTGACTTCCGTACTCTATGTGAAACAAGGCGACGCGCGGACCTTCGTCATCGTCGACGCGGCTATGAACGACCTGGTGCGCCCCACGCTTTACGATGCGCATCACGACATTCTGCCGATCCGCGAGACGGATGCGCCCGAGACGATCGTCGATGTCGTCGGACCGGTATGCGAGACCGGCGATTATCTCGCGCTCGACCGCAAGATGCCGCTGCCTGAGCCGGGCGCGCTTCTCGCCGTCATGTCGGCCGGCGCTTATGGTGCCGTTCAAGCCGGGACCTATAATTCGCGGCTTTTGGCGCCGGAAGTTCTGGTTTCCGGCTCGAACTCTGCCGTCGTGCGGCCGCGCGGCACCTATGATGCTTTGATCGGGCTGGACAAAATTCCGGCTTGGTTGAAGTAGAATAAGGCCGGAATTGGCCACGCCCGGAATGTAATGGATCGCGGCCTTCCCAGATGGGCCTCAGGATCTCATATCATGGCGACCATCGCAGGATCGATCGACGCGTGACAGGACAAGAGTCTCAAGACACAGGCTTAACGCCCGAGTCCGACCGCAAGTTGAAGCGGCTGGTGATTTACGCCTGGTCGGCGCTTTTCTTCGAACGGCTCTGGCGCGGGCTCGTCTTTCCTCTCTGCGTGGTCGGGCTTTTCTTAAGTCTCTCCTTTGCCGGGCTTTGGCTCGAAATACCGCATGGCGCCCGTATTGCGCTGGTGCTCGTCTTTGCCGGGCTTTTGGGGTTTTCTCTCCTGCGCTTGCTCCGCGTCGCGCTGCCGTCGCGCAAGGATGCGCTCGACCGGATCGATCGCGCCTCGGGCTTCGCGCATCGGCCAGCCTCGGTACTCGACGATAGGCTCGCCAATGCGAGCGACGATCCGGTCACACGGACGCTCTGGGCCTTACATAAGCGCCGCGCGGCGCGATTCATCTCGGCGTTGCGCGTGGGCTCTCCCTCGCCCCGCACAGTCGAGATCGACCGCTATGGGCTTCGCGCCGCCATTCTTGTCGGCTTGATCGCCACAGCCTTTCTGGCCGGGCCGGAAAAATATGCGCGGATCGCCGCGGCTTTCGACTGGCGTGGCACCGGCATATCCGGAAGCGGCTACAGGCTCGATGCCTGGATCGATCCGCCAGCCTATACGGGCAAGGCGCCGCTTCTCTTAAATCTTGGCAGCGCCGAAGCGCGGCAGGCCGATCACCCGCAAGTGATCGAAGCTCCTGTCGGTTCGATCGTCATCGTGCGCTCTTTCGGCGGCGAGACCGCGATCGACACAAAGGGCGCTCTGGCCGACGCCGCGGCAGCGAAACCCGCTCTGCCTGCGGCCCAGCCGGTCAAACAGGTCGCGCCTGCCCCGGGTGAAAACGAACACCGGTTTCTGCTGAGCGGCGATGCGGATCTCACTCTGCATCATGCCGGCGCTCTGGCCGGCGCCTTCGAAATCCACGCGATCGCCGACCGGCCGCCGACGATCGCCTTGACCGAAGTCCCGAAAATCAATGCACGCGGCTCGCTCACGCTCGCCTATCGCCTCGGCGATGATTATGGCGTGACCAGGGCCACGGCCGATTTCGTCAATCCGAAACTGGCCGACGGCACGGGTTTCACCGGCCGCTCGCTCGCCACCCCGCCGCAAATCAATCTCACGCTGGCGCCCGGCACCGGCGGCCTCGGAGATGCCGAGACGACGGCCGATCTCTCCGACCATCCCTGGGCCGGATTGCGCGTGACCATGACCCTCACCGCCAAGGACGAAGGCGGCAATGAGGGCAAAAGCGCCCCCGCCGAAATCACGCTGCCGCGCAAACCCTTCGCCAATCCTCTGGCGCGCGCGCTCGCCGAACAGAGGCGCGATCTCCTGCTCCAGCCGGACGATAGAGCCGGCGTCGAGACGGCGCTGAACGCTTTGATGATCGCGCCCGAAGCCTTCGACATGAAGGACTCGGTCTACCTCGGCCTCAAGGTCGCGGCGACCAGGCTCGCGGAGGTGAAGACCGACGAGGATATCGTCTCGCTCGCCGCTTATCTTTGGGACATGGCGCTTCGCATCGAAAATGGCGATCTTTCCGAAGCCGAACGCGAGATGCGCGACGCCGAGCAGAAATTACGCGAAGCGCTGCAGCGCAATGCCTCGCCGGAAGAGATCCGCAAGCTCACCGAAAATCTGCGCGCGGCCATGGATAAATTCGTTCAGCAGCTCGCCCAGCAGAACCGCGAGCAAGGCAATGACCGCAACGCCGACCGTGGCCAAAGCCAATCGAAGAGCGTCACGCCGAAACAGCTCCAATCCATGCTCGATCGCATGCAGGATCTGGCAAAGTCCGGCAATATGGCCGATGCGCAAAAGGCGCTCGATCAATTGCAGAATATTTTGGAAAACTTGAAGACTGCCAAGCAGCGCAGCACAGATCCGAAGTCGCGCGAGACGGCCCGCGCGCTCAACGATCTCGACCGCATGAGCAAAGAACAGCAGGAGCTGCGCGACGAAACCTATCAGCAAGGTCAAAACAACCAGGGCAACCAGCCTCCGCGCAATGGTCAGCGGCGCCAGCAGCAACAGCAACAGTCCGGCCGCAATAGCCCGCAAAACCAAGGCGCCCCCGGCCAGCAGGATTCGGAAGACGACGAAGACGCTCAGATGAATCCACAAGGGCAGGACGGCAAGCCCGGACGGCAGGGCCAGCAGAGCAGCGAGGACTTGCAGAAGCGCCAGCAGGCTTTGCGGCAGAGCCTCGATCAATTGCAAAAGCGCCTGAAGCAGATGGGCCAAGGCGAGCAGGGCCTCGATGACGCGCAGGGCGCGATGGAGGACGCCGAAAAGGCGCTCGGCCAAGGCGAGAACGGCCAGGACGATGCCGTCGATGCGCAGGGACGCGCCCTCGACCAGCTGCGCAAAGGTTCGCAGAAGCTCGCCGAAAAGCTGAAGCAGCAGCAAGGCGAATCCGGAGAAGGCGGGGAGGGCGAGGAGGGTTCGTCTGAGCAATCCGAAGGATCGGGCGATACGGATCCGCTCGGCCGGCCGCGCGCAAGCGCCAACCATAATCCGGGCTCCAATACGCCTTTCGATCCTTTGGGGACACCCGCGGTGCAGCGTGCGCAGCGCGTACTCGAAGAATTGCGGCGCAGGCTCAGCGACCCGAGCCGCCCGCATGACGAGATGGACTATCTCGAACGGCTGTTGCGGCGGTATTGAGCATCATCCTGAAAAATCGGGAGGACTTTCCGCGAGGGGTGATGCACCGCAATAAAGGCTGAGGGCATCGTCCGAAAGATCAGCTCGACATTTCGGGCCCGGTCTTTTTGTGTAAGCGCTGGAGCGTCCCAAAACAGTTCCCACTTCCGGGTTCTATGCTCTAGACTGCGTTTCCCGCTCATCACAGGCACGACCTCATGCATATTTCCGGCAATTTCATCGTCGGCGTCGCGGTCTCCGTCGTGGCGCTCGTTCTCTTTGCCGGCCTCATCAACATGATGCGCGGCGGCAGCCCGGATCTGTCGCAAAAACTGATGCGCTGGCGCGTCGGCCTGCAATTCGTCGCCGTCATCATCATCATGTGCGTGCTCTGGTTCCGGGGCTAGAATATCACTTCGGTCCGCGAGCAGGGTAACCCTCTCCCAAAGGGAGAGGGTGGCACCGAAAGGCGCCGGGTGAGGGGTTACGGCCTCATCCGAATAGGTGGTAACCCCTCATCTGGCTTGCCCGCAAGCCACCTTCTCCCTCTGGGAGAAGGAAACGCGCTCAATCTTCGAGCATCAAATCGCACCCGCTCACGAGTCCATAACCTACAGAGCGGCGGACGGTCAGATAAATCGCAAAACGCCGTCATGCGCGGACTTGATCCGCGCATCCAAGCACAACAGCTTAGCGCCTGGATGGCCGGGTCAAGCCCGGCCATGACGCAGTTGAAAACCTGTTGCCTAAGGTGGAAGCCCCATGGTCGTTTTGTCGAAAATCTATACACGCAGCGGCGATGATGGCACGACCGCTCTCGCCAGCGGCGAGCGACGGCCGAAGGACGATCTACGCATCGAGGCCTATGGCACCGTCGATGAGGCCAATAGCGCCATAGGTCTCGCGAGGCTCTCGACCGCAGATCTGGCGGAACATGCCAAAATCGACGCCATGTTGCTGCGCATCCAAAACGACATGTTCGATCTCGGCGCCGACCTCTCGACTCCCGAGACCCCGATGACACCGCACCACGAGCCCTTGCGGATCTTGGCGTCGCAAGTCATCCGCCTCGAACAGGAGATCGACGAGCTGAACGCGGAATTGACGCCGCTGCGCTCCTTCGTTCTGCCGGGCGGAAGTCCGGCCGCCGCGGCACTGCATCTTGCGCGCACCATCACGCGGCGCGCCGAACGTCTTACGGTCGCACTCTCCGCCACGCCCGGCGAGGTCGTCAGCCCGGCGGCGCTTCAATATTTGAACCGCCTGTCGGATTTTCTCTTCGTTGCGGCGCGCTACAGCAATCGCAAGGGCGAAGCCGACATTCTCTGGGTCCCCGGCGCGCATCGCTGACGGCGCACGGTGTTGTCTTGCCGATTGAGGCGCGTTTCCCGTCTTGACATAGGCTCGATAAGTTATGTTATATCATTTCTAACAACTGAAGGTGATCCGCACGCCGCCTTCGGTTTTTGCGTGAAATCAAAAGACAGGACCAACCATGCCGACCGTAACCATCAAGCCTTCCGGCAAGACCCAAACCGTCGAATCCGGAGCCAGCATTTTGGATGCTATTCTGGCCGCAGGCGAACCGATGGAAGTGAAATGCGACAGGGACGCGAAATGCGAGTCCTGCCATATCTTCGTTCTCGAAGGCAGAAAGAGCCTCGCGAAAATGGGCCGGCCGGAAAGCGAAAAGCTTGATTCGATCATCGGCGTCGGCTCGAAATCGCGCCTCGCCTGCCAATGCATCCTAGGCACCGAGGATGTGACCATCGAATTGCTGGGCGCCCTGTCCGGCTGAGGCCGGAGGCGCTTTCCCTCGAAGAACGATATCCGCACGGCAAGCCATCTCCAGCGGCAGGACCAAACGTTGAGCAGATCCTCTTCTTCCCTGCCGCCGCAGGCTCGCGTGACCGTCGCCATCATCGGCGCCGGTCCCGCCGGTATCGGAATGGCGCGGGTTCTGCGCGATCTCGCCATTCCGCATGTCAGGATTTTCGAGCGCAAATCGATCGGGGCGTCGTTTAAGCTCTGGCCGGGGACCACGCATTTCATCACGCCATCGTTTCCGAGCAATGCCTTCGGTCTCACCGATCTCAATGCGGTGAGCTTCGACAGTTCGCCTGCGCATGTGCTGCGGCGCGAGCATATGACCGGAGCCGAATATGCCATCTATCTCGAAGAAGCGGTCGATGCGTTTGGCCTCGATGTTACGACCGGCATCGACATTTTCGGTCTCGACCCGGACGGCTCCGACATTGTGCTTCATACGAGCCGAGGCGAGGTCCGCACCCGTTTCGTGATCTGGGCCGCCGGCCAGTTTCAATATCCGAATATGGCACTGCCCGGATCGGAGCATGGCATTCATTCGAGCCAGATCCGGCTCTGGTCCGACTATCCCGGCGGCGAAGCCATCGTCGTCGGAGGCTATGAGAGCGGCATCGATGCCGCGATCGGCCTTGCGGCAGCTGGCAAGAGCGTGACCTTGCTCAGCCGTTCGGCGCCCTGGGAAAGCGAGGACGGCGATCCAGGGATCGCCCTCTCGCCCCTGACCTGCCAGCGTTTGAACATGGCGCTTCAGCAAAAGCGGCCGATCAAGCTCGTCGGCGATGCCGATATCGTCCGCATCGAGCGGCACGGCGAACAAGTCGCGCTCCGCACGGCCGACGGCCGGGTCTGGACGACGCAGTCCTTTCCGGTGCTCGCGACAGGCTTTACAGGCAGCACGAGCCTCATCGGCCATTGGCTCGAAAGAGATGGCGAAGGCCACGCAGCTCTCACCGGCCATGACGAATCGACGATCCTGTCCGGCCTGTTTCTGGTCGGGCCGGAGGTCTGCCATCAAGGCCATCCGCTCAGTTTCATCTATGAATTCCGCCAGCGTTTCGCAGCCGTCGGCCACGCCATCGCCGAACGTTTAGGCATCGATACGGCGCCGCTCGACGCCTATCGCGCCCGCAACATGTTTTTGGACGAAGCCGATTGCTGCGCGCATGAAAGCGCCTGCTGAATACCGATAAGACGCCCTCGTCCTTCGAGACGGCCGCTACGCGGCCTCCTCAGGATGAGGGCTTTGAAAGCGCGCAGACCGAAGCCTTCATCCTGAGGAGCCGTTGAAAACGGAGTCTCGAAGGACGAGGACGACTTTTCTCGGCAAAGCCGATGCACGCGCCCAGCGCCGCCGTCCGGCTTTTGCGCCGCGTTGACTCGCAGGGCCCCCGAGACTACCAAGCGCGGCAGCCCATTGCGCTGCAACCGAAGCTTTCAAGCGAGATCTGAAACCGCCCCGGTTTTTGCTGTGAAACCCAATCAAAACATGTGGGAAGAGCGCTTTTCAGACCGTCTGAAAAGCTAGAAGAGCTCTCGCCACCTGGAGCCCGCCATGAAGATCCTGGTCCCCGTCAAAAGGGTGGTCGATTACAACGTCAAGATCAGGGTGAAGCCGGACGGGTCGGGCGTCGATCTCGCCAATGTCAAAATGTCGATCAATCCTTTCGACGAGATCGCGGTCGAGGAAGCCGTCCGGCTGCGCACCAAAGGCGCGGCCACCGAAGTCGTGCTCGTCTCGATCGGTCCGGCGCAGGCCGCGGACACGCTGCGGCACGGCCTGTCGCTCAGCGCCGACCGCGCCATTCTCGTCAAGACCGACGCCCCCGTGGAGCCCTTGGCCGTCGCCAAGATCCTGAAGGCCGTCGCGGAGGCCGAGCAACCGGGCCTCATCATTCTCGGCAAGCAGGCGATCGACGACGATTGCAATCAGACCGGACAGATGCTCGCCGCTTTGCTCGGCTGGGGGCAGGCGACATTCGCCTCGAAAGTCGTGGTCGAGGGCGGCAGCGTCGATGTCACGCGTGAGGTCGACGGCGGCTTGCAGACCCTCTCCCTCAAGCTGCCGGCGATCGTTACGACGGATTTGCGCCTCAACGAGCCGCGCTATCCGTCGCTGCCGAACATCATGAAGGCGCGCAAAGCGACGATCGAGGAAAAGACGCCCGCCGATCTCGGCGTCGATATCACGCCGCGCCTGACGATCTTGAAGACCGTAGAGCCGCCGGGCCGCAAGGCCGGTGTCAAGCTCGCCTCCGTGGCCGAGCTTGTCGACCGTCTCAAAAATGAAGCCGGAGTGCTTTAGATGACCACGCTGCTCTTCGCTGACACCTGCGCCGGCAAGCTCGACGAATCCGCCGCCAAGGCGCTGACCGCGGCCAAGGCGCTGGGCGAACCCGTCCATGTGCTGATCATAGGCACAGACGTCACGGAAGCCGCCGAGGCCGCGGCCAAGCTCGACGGCATCGAGAAAGTGTTGGTGGCGGACGATCCGGTCTACGCCCATGCGCTCGCCGAACCTGCGGCCAAGCTGATCGCCGATCTCGCCAAGGCCTATGGCGCCGTGGTCTCGGGTTCGACGGCGACGGCGAAAAACATCATGCCGCGCGTCGCGGCGCTGCTCGATGTCATGCAGGTTTCCGAGATCGTCAAGGTTCTGTCGCAAGACACGTTCGAGCGGCCGATCTATGCCGGCAATGCGATCCAGACCGTGCAGTCGCACGATGCCAAAAAAGTCATCACCGTGCGCACGGCAGCCTTCCAGGCGAGCGGCGAAGGCAGTCCAGTGCCGATCGAAAAGATCGCAGCCGAGATGATCGCCGGCCTTGGCGATCCGGCGCTTTCCACCTTCAAGGAGGAGAGACTCGAGGTCTCGGCCAGGCCGCCGCTTTCGGGGGCGAGAATCGTCATTTCCGGCGGCCGCGCGATGGAAAGTGCCGATAATTTCAAGAGTTTAATCGAGCCCGTCGCCGATAAACTGGGTGCCGCGATCGGCGCCTCGCGCGCCGCCGTCGATGCCGGCTATGCGCCGAACGACTGGCAGGTCGGGCAAACCGGCAAGATCGTCGCGCCGGATCTCTATATCGCCGTCGGTATCGCAGGCGCGATCCAGCATCTCGCCGGCATGAAGGATTCGAAAGTCATCGTCGCGATCAACAAGGATGCCGAGGCTCCGATCTTCCAGGTCGCCGATTACGGGCTTGTCGACGATCTCTTCACCGTTTTGCCCGCGCTTCGCGACGAACTCGCCAAACTTGGGCGGTAAAGCATCGGACCGAAAAGTGCGAGGCGGTTTTCGGACGAATCCGATGCGACTAAAAAGCCTTAAGGGCGCCGGACCAATTCGATATGAACGTCCGCTGCTCTCAGATCGCTTTCCTCCAAAGCCGTCGTGATCTAAGTCATGGCGGCGAAATAAGACGTTCGGCCTATTTACTTTGCGGGTGAAATGGCTGCCAAAAGGCGTCGATCTAGTTCGAAATCCGCTTCGCCGACAACGCGTTTATGAGATAGGTTCGGACGATGGCCACATTGGATATTCATAAAGTCGGCGTCATCGGCGCCGGGCAGATGGGCTCAGGAATCGCCCAGGTCTGCGCTCAAGCGGGCATGGATGTCGTTCTCCAGGACATCAGCCAGGAGAAGGCGGACGCCGGTCTCGCCGCGGTTTCAAGCAGTCTCGCGAAGCAGGTCGAGCGTCAGCAGATCGACGAGGCGGCGCGCGCCGCCGCTCTGTCGCACATCAAAGCCGCGACCGATTATGCGAGCTTTGCCGATTGCGATCTCGTCATCGAGGCCGCGACGGAAAACGAAGAGCTTAAGCGCAAGATCTTTTCCGGCGTCTGCGCATCGCTGCGGCCCGATGCGATCCTCGCGACAAACACCTCGTCGATCTCGATCACCAGACTCGCCTCGGTGACCGACCGCGCCGAGCGGTTCATCGGCATTCACTTCATGAACCCCGTGCCGCGCATGCAGCTCGTCGAGCTGATCCGCGGGATCGCGACGGAGGATTCGACCTTCGAATCCGCCAAGGCACTCATCGCGCGGCTCGGCAAGGTGGTGACGGTCGCCGAGGATTTCCCGGCCTTCATCGTCAACCGCATCCTGCTCACCATGATCAACGAGGCGGTCTATACGCTTTACGAGGGCGTCGGCTCGGTCGACGCGATCGATACGGCCATGCGGCTCGGCGCCAATCATCCGATGGGGCCCTTGCAGCTCGCCGATTTCATCGGCCTCGACACCGTGCTCTCCGTCATGCAGGTCCTTCACGAGGGCCTGGCTGATTCGAAATACAGGCCTTGCCCGCTGCTCGTAAAATATGTCGAGGCGGGCTGGCTCGGCCGCAAAGCCCAGCGCGGATTTTATGATTACCGCAGCGGGACCCCGGTTCCGACCCGCTGATTCGGGCATTTGCGCGGCCCGAGCCGCCCCGAGCCCCTTCCACGTCCTTGTTCCCCTGCGACAATCTGGCCTTCACAAGAGGGTCACGAGATTCTATAGAATGGCGCCAGCAAGGTAACCGGGCCCAATAGCTAGGGCCCGCAGGAACGGGGTGCCGGATTTGACGGTTCACTTCCAGCCTACGGTGTCGCCGGAAGCGTGTCCGGCACTCGTGCTCAACGCCGACTTCCGGCCTCTGAGCTACTATCCTCTGTCTCTATGGTCCTGGCAGGATGCGATCAAAGCGGTTTTCCTCGACCGTGTGAACATCGTGTCCCAATACGACAAGACGGTTCGAAGTCCGAGCTTCGAAATGCGGTTGCCGTCAGTCGTATCCTTGAAGACCTACATAAAACCGTCCCGCCATCCCGCCTTCACGCGGTTCAACGTTTTCCTCCGGGATCGCTTCACCTGCCAATATTGCGGGGCGCGCGAGGAACTCACATTCGATCATGTCGTGCCGCGTTCGAAGGGCGGCACCACCACCTGGGAAAATGTCGTCGCAGCCTGTTCGTGCTGCAACCTGCGCAAAAGCGACCGGCTTCCCGATGTGGCGCGCATGTGGCCGGCCAAAATGCCCTATCAGCCGACGATTAGCGATCTGCATCAAAACGGCCGCCACTTCCCGCCGAATTATCTGCACGAAAGCTGGATGGATTACCTTTATTGGGATTCCGTGCTGGAGCCGTAAGACGGATGGAAGCAACCACCCGTCGCACTTTTGCGTGAAAGCATTTGCTTAGCTGGACTTCATCTTCCGATTTCATCGCCGCGGCTTAAATAGACCGTAGCATCTGCGATTGCGGGAGAACGGCATGATTGAACTCTATTATTGGACCACCCCCAACGGCCACAAGATCACGATGTTTCTTGAAGAGGCAGGCCTCGATTACGAGATTCATCCGGTCAATATCGGCAGGGGCGAGCAGTTTACGCCGGAGTTTCTCGCGATCGCCCCCAACAATCGCATGCCCGCGATCATCGATCGCAATCCAGCCGACGGCGGCGAACCGATCCCGGTCTTCGAATCGGGCGCCATCCTGCTTTATCTCGCCGACAAGACGCGCTCCTTCATTCCGCAGGACATACGCGGCCGTGTGGCGGCGCTCGAATGGCTCTTCTGGCAGATGGGCGGCCTTGGCCCCATGGCTGGCCAGAACCATCATTTCTCGCAATATGCGCCGGAAAAGATTCCCTATGCGATCAATCGCTATGTGAACGAGACGAACAGGCTCTATGGCGTGATGAACAAGCGCCTCGCGAAAGAGAGTTTTCTCGCCGGCGATTATTCGATCGCGGATATGGCGGCCTATCCCTGGATCGTGCCTTACGAGAAACAGGGCCAGAAGTTAGAGGATTTTCCGCATTTGAAGCGCTGGTTCGAGGCAATTGCCGCGCGGCCCGCGACGCAGCGCGCCTATGCCAAGGCTGAAGAGATCAATCCGGCGCAGCCGCCGATGGACGACGAGGCAAAGAAGGTCCTGTTCGGGCAGAAAGCGTAACGCAATGATTGACCGTCATTGCGAGGAGCACAGCGACGAAGCAATCCATATTATCCGAGTGACGATCTGGATTGCTTCGCTTTGCTCGCAATGACGGTCCCCTGATTGCTAATTCAGCAGCGGGCTCCAGGCCGGATCCGACGCATAGGACGGCGTCGGCACCTGAAATTCCTGGCGTCCGAAAATATCGCACATGAAAATCTTCGCCCCCGATTGGCCGCCGGGATCGCGGAAGAACATTAAGAAAAGCCCGTTCGGCGCCCAGGTCGGCCCTTCATTGTGAAAGCCTTCGGTCAGGATGCGCTCGCCCGAGCCATCCGGCTTCATCACGCCGATTGCAAAGGCACCGGCCTTCTGCCGCGTGAAGGCGATGTAATCGCCTTTCGGCGACCACACCGGCGTCGAATAATGACCGTCGCCGAAGGAAAGGCGCTTCGCGCCACCGCCGCCGGCCGACATCACATAGACCTGCTGCGAGCCGCCGCGATCCGATTCGAAGACGATCTGCGACCCGTCGGGCGAATAGGACGGCGATGTGTCGATCGCCGAGGAATCCGAAATCCGCGTCGTCGTGCGCGAACGCAGATCCATCGTATAAAGATTCGACGACGAGCCCTGCGCGAGCGACATCACGATCTTTTGTCCATCGGGGGAGAAGCGCGGCGAAAAGGTCATGCCCGGAAAATTGCCGACCACTTCGCGCTGGCCCGTCTCTATATTGAGAAGCAGCACTTTCGGGTCAGAGGTGCCGAAGGACATATAGGTTACGTCCTGCGACGACGGCGAGAAGCGCGGCGTCACCACGAGATCGTCGCCACGCGTCAGATAGCGCACATTGGCGCCGTCTTGATCCATAATGGCCAATCTCTTGCGGCGATGTTCGGCCGGCCCGGTCTCGTCGATGAAGACGACGCGCGAATCGAAAAAGCCCTTCTCCCCGGTGATGCGCGAGAAGATCGCATCGGCGATGATATGCGCCACGCGGCGCGAATTATTCGGATCCGTGACATATTGCTGGCCCGCGACCTGGGCGCCGGTCGAGACGTCCCAAAGCCGGAATTCGCTTTGCGAGCGTCCATCGCCGCTGCGCCCCGCCCGCCCCGTTACAACGAATTGCGCATTGATCCCGCGCCAGCCATCCATATGCGGCGGCTGATCGGGATTGCTGATCCGTTCCGGGAAACTGCCGGGGTCGAGCGGTACGAGAAAGACCGAGCGCTTGAAATTATCGGTGATGATCGATGTGAGTTGCGCCGCATTGCCCGACTCGCCGCCGAAATCCGTGACGGCGACCGAGACCGGCTTGAACTGGCTACCTGGCCGCACATCGAGATAGCGGTCCTGCGCATAGGCCGGAAAGCCCGGCGCGAGCGCCGTGCCAAGCAGCAATCCCGCAGCGGAACGGCGCGTAAGAGTAAAGACCATTTCGTTCATGTCCTTGGCTCGGGAGCAGTTGAGATCAGGCCGAAGGGAGGGCGGTGGCAGCCAGCAGGGCGGGATGCGAAAAAGTGGATATTGGCTTTTCGCATAAATTCCGCTCTGAATTATCGGACTCGATCACGATGATTTCGCATCGATTCGACCCGAAATCATCGTGATCTAGCCTGCAAGGAAATCGGCCGGCACTATGCAATTGCATCATGACATTTCATCGGGGTCGAAGCGCACGATCCTGCCTTTCCACTGGTCGTAGAAAGGCTGATAGATCGCTGGAATATGCAGCGGATTGCAGCGCCTTATCGCCCGCAACGCGCTGTCGGCAAGATTGCGCATCGCCGGATCGGATGGCGGGTTCAACAGAGCCGGCTGGCCGATCAAAGTGCCGTCCTGAGCATATTGCACGCGCACTTCCGGCACATATTTCTGCTGGCCGGCAAGGCCGATATAACTCCAGCATTGCTTATATTGATCCTGGAGAAGCGCATCCAGCTGACCCCAGAGCGACGGCGACATTTTGGCGGCGTTCGCATTGGCCGCGCCGAGCGACGCCACCTGTTGAAGCTGCGCACCCGTCGAAGCCTTGCGTTGCGCCGCCTCCTTGCTCAACAAGCGGTTGATGTCGGCCACGTCGAACTTGTGCGCTTCCGCCTCCTCGCCCGATTTCGGCTTGGATTGCGCCTTGTCCGGCTGCTTCGGCTGCTCCTTCTGCTTTTGCTGTTCAAGAAGCTTGGCCAATTGATCCGGCTTGAACTCCGGCTTTTTCGGCTCTTCCTTCGGCGGCTCGGGCCGCGGCGGCGGCTTTGGCACCACGGCTTCGGCATCCACCTCCGGCGGCTTCTCCTCCGGCCGCGGCGGCGGAACCGGCGCCGGCTTCACCGGCTCGGCTTTGGCCTCGGCTGGTTTCGGCGGCTCGCCCTCGCCGGGATCGGCCTCATGCTTCATGGGCGGCGGCGGGGTTGGAATGTCGCGCTTGGCTTCGGCAACCGGCGGCAGCGGCTTGGTCTCGGTGATCTCTGCGACCTTATCGGCCCGTGGCAGCGGTTTCACCTCCTTCGCCGTCTTGTCGCCCTTCATGACCTCATTGAATTGCTGGTCGCTCACCGTTTCGATCGAGACCGACTCCTGCGCATCGTCGAATTTCCGGGTCTGAGCGAAACTCAGCAAAGTCGCAACCAGCAGCGCCGCGTGGGCGGAGCCGGATAAGACATAGCCGGGACGATTCGATAGCGACATGTCGGTTCAGTTCTTGCTCGGGTCCGTGACCAAAGCGACCTTCTTGTAGCCGGCACCCGTGATGATCGTCATGACCTCGGCGACACGGCCGTAATTCACATTGCTGGCGCCGCGCACATAGATGCGTTCGTCGTATCCGTTCTTGGCGGCATCCTTCAATCTATCGGCCAGTTGTTCGACGGGGACGGGTTTGTCCATGAGATAGACCATGCCCTTGTCGTCAACGGCGACGGCCAGGGGCTGATGATCGACATTGAGTGCCGCCGCTTTGGTGTGCGGCAGATCGATCGGAACGCCGGTTGCGAGCAAAGGGGCCGCGACCATGAAAATGATGAGCAGGACGAGCATGACGTCGATGAAGGGCGTCATATTGATATCGGCCATGGCGCCGTAGCGCGGGACGCCGCGGCGTCTGCGTCCCCCTTTGCGACCTCCGGCAGCTGCCGTCATGCCCATATGTATTACCCCCGAGCTATGAGATCAGGCCGCTCTTTCGCGGACCGCGTGCTGATCGATCTGACGTGACAGGATCGACGAGAATTCATCGGCGAAGCCTTCGAGCCGCGCCTGCTTCTTTGCGACGTCGCCTTGCAGCTTGTTATAGGCGATCAAGGCCGGGATGGCCGCGAAAAGCCCGATGGCAGTTGCAAACAAAGCTTCTGCAATACCCGGCGCCACGACGGCGAGCGAGGTGTTGCGCGAGGCGGCGATCGAGCGGAAGGCCGTCATGATGCCCCAGACCGTTCCAAACAGGCCGACAAAGGGGCCGGCGGAAGCAACCGTCGCCAGAACCAGGAGGTTGGATTCAAGCTTTTCGACCTCGCGCGCGATCGAAACGTCGAGGACTTTTTCGATACGCGCCTGAAGCCCCATGAAGGACGAGGCGGCAGTCTGGAACGAACGTTTCCATTCGCGCATCGCCGCGACGAACAAGGTCGCCATGCCGCTCGTCGGTTGCGAAGAGAGACTGGTGTAGAGCTCCTCGAGCGAGGTGCCCGACCAGAAGACCTGTTCGAACCGGTCCATCTCGCGCTGTGTCTTGGAAAAGAGGATCGCCTTATTGACGATGATCGCCCAGCACCAGACGGAGGCGCCGAGAAGGCCCAGCATCACCAGTTTGACGACGAAATGCGCCGACCAGAACATGCCAATCAGGGTGACCTCGGCGACCGGCGCGAGATCAGGCGAGGCTAAATCTGTGGGGTTCATCAGGATCGTCCTTCAGAAAATGGGCGCGGTTTTTCAGGCAAAAATTTCAGGATCAACTGTCCTTACCTGGAAATCCGTCATTTGTGGGGCTCAGGCAGCGGTTCGACCGCTCAAACCCTCGCCATGAAGTTAAGCCTCCAGCAAGGTTAAGGAGAGGTTTAGAATAGCATGGATTGGCTGCAAACACCTGCCTAGCTGGAGCGTCACAGTGACGGTTTATTCAGCCATCTGAGAGAAGATGATCGGGAGCGGGCGCGAAAAGGAGCCAAGGTGAGCCACGACCATCATCATCATCGCGAGAGGTCAAAGCCCGCCGCATCCTCCCCCGATTGGCGGCGCATTCATCATTCGCCGTTGTTTTGGGTCGGCGTGGTTTTATTTCTGGCCGCGATCTCGATCTATGTTCTGACCAACGATCTGTCGTGGCGGCCGCGGGCGCAATGAAATGCCGATGGCCAAAGCCCTAATCCATTGAGCCCTTTTTGGCGGTGCCAAGCGATAAATACAAAGTATCGGGAGAACTCGTCAAAGACCTAAATCCTTCGTGCCGATAGAAAGCAACGGCCTTTTCTGTCTTGGCTTTGACAATGATCGCGAAGGCCTTCGTGTCGCGATTGAGAGCACGCAGCGCAGCGTCAGCAAGCAAAATGCTTCCGAGTCCGTTACCATGAAAGCGCTGATCGACTGCGAGACGCCCGACAAGAGCTGCCGGCAAAATCGGATATCGCGGCAAACGTTTTAGAACTTCGAGCGGCAAATCACCCGCTAGCACGCTGGTTGCGGCAAGCGTGTAATAGCCCGCAACTGCGCGTGTCGCGGTTTCGACTGCAACGAAACAGCTCGCCATAAGGCGTTTGACATCCTGCGAGGCTAATTCGCGGAGGTACCGATCGAGTGGTTCGACTCCGCAAGAGAAGGCCGAACGATCATGAGCACCAAGGGGATCGATGACGAACTTGCCCGTCACCGCGCCCCTTTGATCAATTCACGGTGGCGCCGAAAAGCGCGGCGGAGCGCGGGGGTCGGTTCCGGCGGATTGAGGATCGCTTCGGCAAAGGCCCGCTGATCCTCGACCGAGAGACGGATGATCTGGGTCTCCTCGATCGTACGATTGGCGGCCTCCTGCGCGGCCGTGACAACGAAGTCGCTCACGCTGCGGCCCTGGATTTCAGCAGCGCGTTTGACGACTGCGAGCGCCTCGGGGGTGATGCGGGCTTCGATACGCGCCGTGCGGTTTTGTTCTTGAGCCATGGTCTTCTCCTGGCCAAAATGTACGGTAAATACCCTGACATTACAAGGGCCTCAAACCGCGTGGCCGGCCAGTTTCGCTGTCAGATCCGCGGGCAGGCGCCGCGCCCGGCCCTCGGCCACCAGCGCGATTTTCACCTTGGCAGCCAGAAGGATGTCCTCCTTGCGCAAAATCCGCTGATCCATCTTGATCGAGGCGCCGCCCAAATCCGCGATAATCGTCTCGACGATCAATTCGTCGTCCATTCGCGCCGGTTTTAGAAAATCGAGGCTCATCGCGCGGACGACGAAATAAGAGGCGACACCGGCCTCGCCTGCGAACAATACGCTTTGGTCGACGCCGCGCGCGCGCAAAAGCTCGGTCCGGCCGCGCTCCAAAAAACGCAGATAGGACGCATGATAGACGCTGCCGGAAAAATCCGTGTCCTCGTAATAGACGCGGAGCGGCAGCAACCCGGGTTTGGCGGCGGGCAAGACGGAAGAAGTCATCCCGCCTTTATGAGCATCGCCCCCTGATGCGCAAGACCCTCGCGCATCCGGCCTTGCTCACTTGATGAAGACGTAAATATCGACTTCCAGCGCCTGATCGTCGGAGTTTTTCGTTTCGGTCAGATATTCCTCGATGAAGAGGTTCTGCGCCTCGAGACCTTTTTCATCGAGATAGGCGGTGATGAGATCATAGGTCGAATCGATATCGTCATAGGCGCCGCGATGCTGGAATTTGATCGCCTTGCCCGCAGGAGAATCGCCGATCTTCACGTCGTTTGAGAGTTCGGTCTTGCCCTCGGGCTTTCCGGTTAGGGGGACCATGGCCTCATAGCTGAAGCCATTGTCGTTCGTCTCGGTGAAGACGGCGATCGCTTTGCCGCCTTGCTTCAATCCGGCCTTGGCGATTTCCGCCTCGACCGTGGCGATCGATTTCATGATCGACTTGAAGCCCGAATCCCAATCGGATTTGGCACGCAGCAAGGCGACCGGGCGCGACGGAATATCGAGCGTCTGCGTCGTGGCATCGTCGGGAATGCCAGGAACGCCGGGTGCGCCCTTGGTTTCCGTGTCGGGCGCAGGTGTCGCGGGCGCGGTAGCCGAAGGCGGCGAGGCGGGCGTCGCGGGGGCCGGGGTCGCCGGGGCTGGGGATGCGGGCGAAGCGGCCTGGGGTTCGGCTTTCGGCTCCGTCACCGGCACGGCCGTTTGCGCAAAAGCCGGTTGCGGGCTGACGCCGCAGGCGAAAAGAACCGCTCCGCAGAGGAGCGCAGCACCGAAAATATGCCTGATGCTAGCGGATTTCATGCGGCGCGCTCCCCTCTCACGTAAGGCTCAGTTTTTAGCGATTTCCCGCCAGAAGCCCCGACTTTCGTCAGTTTCGCCTGCCAAGATTGCCAAGGAATGTCACGGCACCGGTCTTGCCCGCGGTTTTGGCCGGAGGCGCCGATAAGCCATGACTATCAGCCGGTTTTTTCTTATATCATGTCCGAACCGGAGATGAACGGCCGCCCCATGAGCCCGCTTGCGAAAAAGACAGTGACGAAAATGAACGGGCTCGGCAACGAGATCCTCATTCTCGATCTGCGCGGCACCGATCTTTCGGTGACGGCTGAAGAGGTGCGTGCCATCGGCCGCGGCGAAGGTCTCAAATTCGATCAGTTGATGGTGCTTTTCGATTCCCGCGCGAAAGATACCGACGCTTTTATGAAAATCTACAATATCGACGGGTCGGAATCCGCCACATGCGGCAATGGCACACGCTGCGTCGCCTGGTGGCTGCTGCGTGGCACAAGCCGCGATCACCTCACGCTGGAGACGGCGGCTGCGCGGCTTGTCTGCCACCGCAAGGGCGAGTGGAGCTTTTCCGTCGGGATGGGACAGCCGCGCTTTGCCTGGGACGAGATTCCGCTGCGCGGCCCGGTGCCGGACACGGACCACGTTACCTTAGCGCTTTCGCCGCCCGTTGCTTTGCCGGAAGCCACGCTCGTCAGCATGGGCAATCCACATGCTGTGTTTTTCCTGAGCGGTGCCGGGACGCATGATCTCGCAACCCTCGGACCTCTGCTCGAACATCATCCGCTCTTTCCGGAGCGCGCCAATATTTCTTTCGCGCGGGTCGTGTCGCCGGACCATATCATCCTGAATGTTTGGGAACGCGGCACGGGATTGACGCAAGCCTGCGGTTCGGCCGCTTGCGCCACGCTCGTCGCGGCCGTCCGGCGCGGTCTTAGTGCGCGGGCCGCGCGCATCACCTTGCCCGGCGGCGATCTTCATATCGCCTGGCGCGAAAACGATGGCGAGGTCGAGATGACGGGCCCCGTCGCCTTCGAATATGAGAAGAGTCTCGATCCCCTGCTCTTCGCGGGTCTCGCCGCGTGAGTGTCTCCCAAACGATTGAGACAGTCACATTCGGCTGCCGCCTCAATCTCGTCGAATCCGAAGCCATGCGGCGCGAGGCCATCGCGCAGGGCCGCAGCAATCTCGTCATCGTCAATACGTGCGCGGTGACGGCCGAAGCCGTCCGCCAGGCAGGGCAGACGATCCGGCGCTTGAAGCGGGAACACCCGGGCAAGGAAATCATTGTGACAGGCTGCGCCGCGCAGACCGATCCGCAGCGCTTCGCCGCCATGCCGGAAGTTTCCCAAGTGCTCGGCAATGCCGGCAAAGCCGCGTCTGAGACTTGGCGAAGCGAGTCAAAGAGCCATGCGGTTCAAGACATCATGGCACGCTCACCAGACCCCTTGCCGCTCGTCGAAGGCGTCGAAGACCATACGCGCGCCTTTCTCGGCGTGCAGACAGGATGCGATCACCGCTGCACTTTCTGCATCATTCCCTATGGACGCGGACCGTCGCGCTCAGTCCCGCAAGATGAGATCGTCGCAGCGGCGCAGCGGCTCGCTGCGCAGGGCTTCCGCGAAATCGTTTTGACCGGCGTCGATCTCACCTCCTATGGCGACGATCTCGCGGGCCGCCCGCGACTCGGACAACTCGTCAAAACCATCCTCGCCGCCGTGCCGGATCTGCCGCGCCTGCGGCTCTCATCGGTCGATTGTATCGAGATCGACGGTGACCTCTTCGATGCCATCGCGCATGAACCCCGGCTTATGCCGCATCTGCATCTTTCGCTGCAAGCCGGCCACGACCTTACCTTGAAGCGCATGGGCCGGCGGCATTCGCGTAGAGCGGCTATCGAACTCTGCGCGAATCTCAAACGCCTTCGGCCCGATACGACCTTCGGTGCCGATCTCATCGCGGGCTTTCCCGGCGAGACGGACGAGATGTTTCAAGCGACTCTCGATCTGATCGAAGAGTGCGATCTGACTTATCTTCATGTCTTTCCGTTTTCGGCACGGCCCGGCACGCCCGCCGCGAAAATGCCGGCGCTTCCGGGCGCCGTCGTGAAAGAACGCGCGAGGCTTTTACGCGATGCAGGCGATGCAGCCTTGGCTGCGCATCTCGTCCAACATGTCGGGCGGCGCTTGAGCATCCTCACCGAACGCGGCGGTACCGGCCGGGCGCAAGATTTTTCGTTGGTTCAGGTGGGCGATGTGCCTGCGGGGCTCTTGATCGAAAGAGAAATTGTGGCAAGTGACGGAAAAATGCTCGTCGCAGCTAAAGACTTTTATGCTAACTTCTGACCTATGAAACCTTCGATCGCCCTCAATGCACACCGCGAAGACATTCGCAGGATTGTCGCTGCCAACCGCGGGCTGAATCCACGCGTATTTGGTTCGGTCTTACATCAAGAAGATAATGAAAATAGCGACCTCGATTTGCTGATCGACGCGGCGGATGGATTAAGCTTGTTCGATATGGCGACGATTGCTTTGGCCATCGAAAAGCTGATCGAAGCGAAAGTCGATGTAAGAACTCCTGAGGATTTGCCAATAAAATTTCGGAGCGTGGTTCTTGCCGAAGCGCGGCCGGTATGACGGGGGAAAAAGCCGCACGCGTCATCGACTATATAGATCACATTATAGAGGCGATCGTGCGTATTGAAAATTATGTCAACGGCTTCGATCAAGCGTCATTCATGGAAAGTACTCTTGTTCAGGACGCAGTTATTCGTAACATCGAAATTATCGGAGAGGCCGCGAATAAAATAAACGCGGTCGATGTTACTTTTTGGGAAACCCATCCGAATTTGAGGCTCGATGCCGCCTATAAAATGCGTAACAGCTTGGTGCATGGATATTCGACGGTGAACCTGATTACGGTCTGGAATACCGTGCAAAACGATTTGCCCGTTTTGAAAACGGAAATGACGGATTTACAAAACAGGTTGCTTTGACCTGACCGCCGCGCTCACAGAAAACTCTGCGGATCGACATCGACCGCGACGCGTACGCCGCCGCGCTCCGGCGGCCCGGCCTTCAAAAGCGCACGCAAAAAGCTCTGAAGATCGACCGGTTTCGGCGCCCGCACCAAAAGCCGGAAGCGGTGCTTGCCGCGAATGACGGCAATCGGCGCCTCCGCCGGACCCAAAAGCACGATGTCTTTTTCATCCGGCAGGCCGCCGGCAGGTGCGAGCGGCCATTCGCCTTTGCGCGCGAGATCGTAAGCGGCAAAAGCCAAAGCCCTTGCATGCGTTTCAGCGGACGCGCGATCCTTGCCCGAGACGATCAGCGCCGCGAGCCGCCCGAAGGGCGGCAGGCCACCGCGCCGCCGCTGCTCGGTTTCTTCCGCATAAAAGCGTTCCGCATCGCCGGAAATCAGCGCGCGGATCACCGGATGCTCCGGCTGCCAGGTTTGCACCAAAGCGCGGCCGGGCCGCTCCGCGCGGCCGGCGCGGCCCGTCACCTGTTGCAGCAATTGAAAGGTGCGTTCTGCGGCGCGGGGATCGCCCGTCGAAAGGCCGATATCGGCATCGATCACGCCGACCAAAGTGAGCTGCGGAAAATGATGGCCTTTGGCCACGAGCTGCGTACCGATGATGATATCGCAGGAACCCGCCGCGATATCTTCGAGCTCGCGCCGCAGCCGTTCGGTGCCGCCAGGAAAATCGGACGAGAGCACGAGCACTCGCGCGTCCGGGAAAAGCTCCGCCACTTCCTCGGCCAGCCGCTCAATGCCAGGGCCGCAAGCGGTAAGCGAATCGACCGCTTCACATTCGGGGCATTGATCGGGGCGGCGTTCGACATGGCCGCAATGATGGCAGACCAGCGCCTTGCGGAAGCGGTGATCGACGAGCCAGGCCGTGCAATTCGGGCATTGAAAGCGATGGCCGCAGGCCCGGCACAGAGTCAAAGGTGCATAGCCGCGCCGGTTCAGAAACAAAAGCACCTGTTCGCCTTGCGCCAGGGTCTCTTCGACAGCATGAGCGAGACGCGGCGAGATCCATTTGCCGCGCGGCGCCGCCTCCTTGCGCAGATCGACGGCCGCGATCTCGGGCATGGCGCGGCGGGCGTAACGCGATTTCAGCGTGAGGTGCCGGTAGCGGCCCTGTTCGGCATTGACGCGCGTCTCGATCGACGGCGTCGCCGAAGCCAGCACGACGGCGGCTTTTTCGATCTGGCCGCGCACCACCGCCATGTCGCGTGCGTGATAGGTCACGCCGTCGTCCTGCTTATAGGCCGCCTCATGTTCTTCATCGACGATGATAGTGGCGAGATCGTTGAACGGCAGAAACAAAGCCGAGCGTGCGCCAGCCACGACCTTGACCTCGCCTGCCGCGACGCCTGCCCAGATGCGGGCGCGTTTGCGCGACGGCACGCCCGAATGCCATTCGGCCGGCCTTGCGCCGAAGCGGGCCTCGAACCGGTTGAGGAATTGCGCGGTCAACGCGATTTCCGGCATCAGGATCAAGGCCTGCCGGCCTTCCCTCAAAGCCGCCGCTATGGCTTCGAAATAGACTTCCGTCTTGCCGGAGCCCGTCACGCCTTCGAGCAATGTGACGGAAAAGCTTTTGTCTTTGACCGCGGCTGCGAGTTCGTCCGCGGCCGCCTTCTGCGCGGCTTCAAGATGCGGCGGCGCGTAGTCCGGATCGCATGGCAAAGCCACGGGATCGGGCGGCAAAGCGATCGCCTCCAGCGTCCCTTCATCAATGAGCGAATCAATCACGCCGGTGGAGCAAGCCGCCGCCTCGGCCAAGGCGGATTTTAAAAAAGCGAGGCCGCCCTCGGCCGCCGCGATCACGCGCGTACGTGCAGGTGTCAGGCGTTGCGGCGGCGGCCCGGCAAGCCGCACGCCAACGCGGACTTTCTCAGGCCCTGCTTGAAAGGCCGCGCCGATCGCCATGCGCAAAACCATGCCGCGCGGGCTCAAGGTCCAGCGCGCCACCCAATCGACGAACTGCCGCAGCGTGTCGCGCAGGGGCGCGATGTCGAAAAGCGATTCGATGCTTTTGAGATTGGAGCCGGCGCCTTTGCGAATCTGCCAGACGACGCCGACCGTCTGTTTCGTGCCAAGCGGCACATCGACGACATCGCCCGGCGCCACATCGAGATGCGCCGGGATGCGATAGGTGTAAAGCATGTCGATCGCGACCGGCACGAGGACATCGGCGACCGCCTCGTCCACCCCCGCCCGCATCGCCTTGCTCTTGCCGTTCATGGCAAGGTTAGATCATGTTTTCAAAGAGCGGATCAAATTTTTTGCCGCTGATCGGCCCACTGCAGCCTTCTGGTTTGCCCATTGAGCCAAAGCCCCAAGGCAGCCAAGGGGAAGGCCACAACCCAAAGACAGAAGACGAAAAGAAAAGGGCCGCCGAATGCGCCCGTAAATAGAATGCTGGCCGCGTCAAAACCAGAGATGCGCGTGCCGAGATTCGGATCCTGCAACAGCAGGTAGAAACCGAATAGGAAGAAACCGAGAGGCGGCAGGAAGAAGGAGATCAAAGCTCCGCGCAGGCCGAACAGGATCGGAATCAAAAGATATAATGTGAGGAATAGAGCAAGTCCGATCCAGGGATTCATCGTCATTCGCGTCTCCCAAGCTTCGCGGGACTCTATCTCGCGGCGGGATTTACGCAAAGAGCGATGCGCAATTTATGAATGGAAGCAAAAAAGCCAACAGCCTCCGGAGGGGGGTCGCTCCGGAGGCTGCCGCCTTTCCTTTCGCCGTCGGGGAAAACCAGCGAAATGAAGCTCTAAAACTTAGCGGCAAATGCCGAGGTGGCAGACGCCTTTCTGTGCGGTGGCCGCGGCTGCGGCCGTGACCGTGTTCAAGGGTTGCGTCCAGCTTGACGGCGCGACGGCGCAAAAGCCTGCACCCAAGGTGAAGACAACGAGCAGCGCGATGAAAGACTCGCGAAATTCGATCATGGCTCCCTCCTCACCTTGCGCACGCGGACCTGTGCGAAACCCGATGAGGAGAATGTAGCCTGCGCTTGGTAAGCCGACTGTGTGCGACCGCACGCGGCAATTTAACGATTGCTCGAATTTTTGAATACGTGTTTCAGCGTACGTGCCGCTGTGTAAAAGCGGAGTCTAAAACGCCGAAGGCCTCCGGAACCTTTGGGTTCCAGAGGCCTCGACTGGCGCTGCCGGTGGGAGAGCCCCCGGCGGCAACGTCTCAAACCATCGGCGAATTAACGGCAGACGCGCGTGTGGCCAATGATGTTGCCGTAGACATCGACGACGGCCGTGCGATAGCAGCCATAGCCGTAGCCATAACCATAATAGGGGTTCGCGGCAGCGGAGGTCGCAGCGATCGCGAGGCCGGTCGCGGCGGCGGCGCCGGCAAGGCCCCAACCGAAGGGGTGATAGCCCCAAGCCGAAGCCGGGGTGGAGGTGGCGGCAATGCCCGTGCCGAGAGCGGCGACGGCGAGCGTGACGGCAAGGGTTTTGCGGAAATTGATCATCGTATCTCTCCTCAGAATGTTTCGCCGGGGGGATGTCGTTCGGCGATGAAGAGAACCTAATCGATGGCCAGAACCGTCGCTGTGCGCGAGCACACAAGAAATTCGAATCGAAAAGCGACCGATAATGCTAGTGCGAAAGACCTAGGTCTTTCGCATGCGTCGGACGTCCGTCAACGTCCGATTACGTCTGCGATGTTTTGGGATCAGGCTTTCTTCCATCGCATGATCTTATCCGAAAAGTCTGCAACTTTTCGGGATCATGCTATCTGACCGTGGCAATGTTTGAACTTCTTGCCCGAACCGCACGGACATGGCTCGTTGCGGCCAACCTTGCCCCAGGTCGAGGGATCGTCAGCATCGCGCGATAGCGTCGCGACGCCGCCATTATCCTGCGCGGTCAAAGGCGGAAAATTTTGCGAGCCGTAATCCCGCGCCTCAGGCAATGCGCCTTGACCGACGAAAGCGGATTCGGGTGAGCCATCCATTGCCACCTGCATCGGCGGACCGGCATTGGCAGACGGCTCGAAGGCCACTTCGAGATGAGTCAATTGCGCCGTCGTTACTTCGCGCAAATGCGTGATCAATTCGTCGAAAAGCTCGAAAGCTTCCGACTTATATTCGTTCAAGGGATCGCGCTGCGCGAGACCGCGCCAGCCGATCACCTGGCGCAGATGATCGAGCGTGACGAGATGTTCGCGCCATAGATGGTCGAGCACTTGCAGGACCACCTGCTTTTCGAAATAGCGCATCAGGTCGGGCGTATTTTTCTCGACCCTCGCCACATAGGATTCATCCGCGAGCTTCGTCAGGCGCTCATGCATCTCATCGTCGGTGATACCCTCTTCCTTGGCCCAATCGGCCAAAGGCAACACGAGATTGAGAGCCGAATCGATGCCTTTGGTCAGGCCTTCGATGTCCCAAGCTTCCGGGTAGGCATCGCGCGGAACATATTTCGTGACGAGATCTTCGACCACGCCGTGACGCATGTCGTCGATCATTTCTTCGAGCGAGTCCTGCGCCATCATTTCGCGGCGCTGCTCGAAGACGACCTTGCGCTGGTCGTTCATTACGTTGTCGTATTTCAAAATATTCTTGCGCATGTCGAAGTTGCGGGCTTCGACTTTCTGCTGCGCCTTTTCCAAGGCCTTGTTGATCCACGGATGGACGATCGCCTCGTCTTCCTGGAGGCCGAGCTTGACCAGCATGCCTTCCATCCGGTCGGATCCGAAGATCCGCATCAGATCGTCCTTGAGCGACAGGAAGAATTTCGAGCGGCCCGGATCGCCCTGGCGGCCCGCGCGGCCGCGGAGCTGATTGTCGATGCGGCGGCTTTCGTGGCGTTCGGTACCGACGATATAAAGCCCGCCCGCGGCCTTGGCCTGCTCGCGGAAGGCTTCGACCTCGGCGCGGATCTCGGCTTCCTTGGCCTCGCGTTCCGGACCTTCGGGAATGCTCGCGCATTCCTGCAAGACACGCATTTCGACATTGCCGCCGAGCTGAATGTCGGTGCCGCGACCGGCCATATTGGTCGCCACCGTGATCGCGCCGGGCACGCCCGCTTCGGCAACGATATAGGCTTCCTGCTCGTGGAAGCGCGCATTCAACACCGTGAAGAATTTCGACGGTTTGCCGGCGCGGGCTGCCGCGTAAAGTTTCTGCAAGGCTTGCGGCTCGGTCACGTCGAGGAGCCTATAGCCCTGCTTCAGAAGAAACTCGCCAAGCTGTTCGGATTTCTCGATCGAGGTCGTGCCAACGAGCATAGGCTGCATCTTCTCGCCGGCCGCTTCGATCTCGCGCACGATGGCGCGCAGCTTCTCTTCATGCGTGCGATAGACTTCGTCGTCTTCGTCTTTGCGCTGCACCGGCCGATTGGTCGGGATTTCGACGACGTCGAGCTTGTAGATCTCGGCAAATTCATTGGCTTCGGTCGAAGCCGTGCCGGTCATACCCGCGAGTTTTTTGTAGAGACGGAAATAATTCTGGAAGGTGATCGAGGCGAGCGTCACATTCTCCGGCTGCACCTGGACATGTTCCTTCGCTTCCAGGGCCTGATGCAGGCCTTCGGAATAGCGGCGGCCCGGCATCATGCGGCCGGTGAATTCGTCGATGATTACCAATTCGCCGTTGCGGACGATGTAATCCTTGTCGAGCTGAAACAGCTTATGCGCCCGCAACGCCTGGTTGACGTGATGAACCAGCGTCACATTGGCGGCCTCATAGAGCGAGCCTTCCGTCAACACGCCCACGTCGCGCAGCAATTCTTCCATATGCTCGTTGCCGACTTCGGTCAGATTGACCGACCGCTGCTTTTCGTCGAGATCGTAATCCTCGCGCGTCAGGCGCGGGATGATCACGTCGACGGCATTGTAGAGGTCGGACTTATCGTCCGATGGGCCGGAAATGATCAAAGGCGTGCGGGCTTCGTCGACGAGGATCGAATCGACCTCATCTACAATCGCGAAATTATGCCCGCGCTGCACCATCTGCCCGAGCTCATATTTCATATTGTCGCGCAGATAGTCGAAGCCGAACTCGTTGTTCGTGCCATAGGTGATATCGGCGGCGTACCCCGCACGGCGCTCGTTATCGTCTATGCCGTGAACGATGATGCCGAACGAAAGTCCCAGGAACTTATAGACCTGACCCATCCATTCGGCGTCGCGGCGGGCGAGGTAATCATTGACGGTGACGACATGCACGCCCTTGCCCGGCAGGGCATTGAGATAACAGGCGAGCGTCGCGACCAGCGTCTTGCCTTCGCCCGTCCGCATTTCGGCGATGGCACCTTCGTGCAAAACCATGCCGCCGATGAGCTGGACATCGAAATGGCGCTGGCCGAGCACGCGGCGCGCCGCTTCGCGCACAGTGGCAAAAGCCGGAACGAGCAGGTCGTCGAGGGCTGCGCCTTGCGCCAGCGCGTCGCGAAACATTTGGGTGCGCCCGGCGAGCTCATC
The DNA here is from genome assembly GCF_000385335.1 of Methyloferula stellata AR4. NCBI lineage: Bacteria > Pseudomonadati > Pseudomonadota > Alphaproteobacteria > Hyphomicrobiales > Beijerinckiaceae > Methyloferula > Methyloferula stellata. The sequence continues at coordinate 647,905 of NZ_ARWA01000001.1, forward strand.
GTCCGAGAGTTTGAGCATCTCCGGTTCGAGCGCGTTGATGGCGGCGACTTTCGGCCTGTATCCCTTGAGGCGCCGGTCATTGGCCGAACCGAAAATCTTTTTGGCGAGCGTGCCTAACAACATCAAGCAAGACCTTTTCGGACCCTTGAGGGGCCGCAGCACTGGGTTAACGTGGGGAGCCTGAACCCGAAGAAGCCTCGAGTTTTAGGCCGATGCGCCGGAGCGAATTATGGCCGGAAGGACGCCGTCTGGCCAAGCGCCGCCGCCGGCACGGGGAAATGCCCTATACCATGCCTTGCCGGAGGCGCTGACCAGATACCGTTCTTCCCTTGGCCGAACTTTGCCCGGCGCCCTACAAATGTGCAGGCAGGGCCACTCCTGCAAGGCGGCAGACGGGCCTAAAGAGAGCGGTAAAAAGGGGATTTGCATGTCCTGACAAGGGTTAAGGAAGCAAGACCGTTGCGGGAGGAATCTGCCCCGGTTCCATTGCTCCAGCCTGCGGTGTAATCTGGGTTTTATCCTTATCCTGCCCATTCGAGCAAATTTAAGCCCAACTCTTCTCCCAAGCCCTGCAAATGATGTAGCCTTTCATTGAAAGTTACGTCAAAGCCCTGCAGCCCGTTGCGGCACCGCCCCTTGACCCCGTGACAGCGCTGATCCGACACTCATCTGAAAGACATATAATATTCGTATTTTCCCGCCGGTTTTTGCCGGCCGGCAATGACAGTCTCGGAACCTGACCTTCGTGGGGTTTCTTCAGCCCGGAGTATATGAGGTATGATTATGATGAAACCCCAACGTGCGATTGTGCTTGGTCTTGCTTGGGCATTTCTTTCGACCGGCATGATCCACGCCACGGCCGCCGATCCGGCCGCGCCCGCGCCCAAGGTCCTCGCCACGGTCAACGGCAAGACGATCACCGAGGAAGATCTGAAGCTCGCCATGGAAGACCTCGGCGCGAGCCTGCCGCAGCAGCTTAAGGGGAAGGCGCGCGAGACCTATGTGCTTGACTATCTCATCGACGGTCAGCTCGTCGTCCAGAAGGCGCTCGCCGACAAACTGGATAAGACCCCGGATTTTACCGAAAAGCTCTCCTATCTCCGCGACAAGGCCTTGATGGACGTTCTTCTCAGCGATGTCGCCAAGGCCGCGACGACCGATGAGGCTTTGCACAAGACCTATGACGAGGCGGCCGCGGCGCAAAAGCCCGAGACCGAGATTCACGCCCGCCACATTCTGGTCGCCACCGAAGCCGACGCGCAGGCCGCCTTGAAACGGGTGAAGGCCGGCGAGGATTTCGCCAAAGTTGCAAAGGACGTGTCGAAAGATCCGGGCTCGGAAGGCGGCGACCTCGGCTGGTTCACCAAGGACCGCATGGTGCCGGAATTCGCCGATGCCGCCTTCAAACTGGAGCCGGGACAGATTTCCGATCCGGTGAAGAGCCAATTCGGCTGGCACATCATCCAGGTCGAGGATAAGCGCCAGAAGAGCTTCCCGCCCTTCGACCAAGTGAAGGATCAGCTCGTGCGCTATGTCGTGCAGAAGGCGCAAAGCGAGATGATCGTCAAATTGCGCGACGCCGCCAAAATCGAGCGCGCCGACGCCGAGCCCGCTCCGGGCGAGGCGCCGCCTGCCGGCAAATCGTCGGCGACCGATCCTGCGAAGCCCGCAGGCGATGCGCCCAAGCCCGCCACCGGCAAATAGGCGCTTGCCTGCAAACAGCATTGAAGCCTCGGCGTCTCGCCGGGGCTTTTTTGTGCTTTATGGCGAAACTTGAAACCCTTGTCTTGACGCAGATGCGCTGCGCCCGGCAAATCGCGCCTGCCTCTCACGCCGTAGAGCGCTCATTCCGCTCTGGAAGAAACCTATGACCTCTCCTTTCGCGCCGACCGAATTTCCACCGATCCCGCCCATCGAGGGCGTGCGCTTTGCGACGGGCGCTGCCGGAATCCGCTATAAGGAGCGAACCGACGTGATGCTGGCGCTCTTCGACAAGGGCACGCAGGTGGCGGGCGTCTTCACAAAGTCGAAATGCCCCTCCGCTCCCGTCGATTGGTGCCGCGCCAAGCTCAAGGGCGGCAAGGCGCGCACGCTTGTCGTGAATTCCGGCAATGCCAATGCCTTTACCGGCAAGACAGGCGCCGAGGCCGTGAAATTCACCGCCGCGCTCGCCGCCAAAGCCACGGGCGCACCGGCATCCGAGATTTTTCTCGCCTCGACGGGCGTCATCGGCGAGCCGCTCGATGCCGGCAAATTCGACGGCGTACTCGACAGGCTCGCGGAGGCGGCGTCGCCGGAGGGCATGCTCGAAGCGGCCAAGGCCATCATGACGACCGACACCTATCCGAAGGTCGCAACCGCCAAGGCCGAGATCGGCGGCGTCGAGGTGACGATCGCCGGCATGGCCAAAGGCGCCGGCATGATCGCGCCCGACATGGCAACCATGCTCGCCTTTCTTTTCACCGACGCGCCGATCGATGCCGAAGCTTTGCAAGTGCTGCTCGCCAAGGCTGTGCCTGGCTCCTTCAACGCGATCACCATCGACAGCGATACCTCGACCTCCGACACGCTTTTGCTGTTTGCGACGGGTGCGGCCAAAAAGCGCGGCGCACCGCGGATCACCGAGCCCTCAGACCGCCGCCTCGCGTCGTTCAAGACGGCCTTGCAGAAGGTCTGTCTCAATCTCGCGCATCAGATCGTCAAGGACGGCGAAGGCGCCCGGAAATTCGTCGAGATCGCGGTCGAAGGCGCGGCCAGCGCCGGCGCAGCCAAGAAGATCGCACTGTCGATCGCCAATTCGCCGCTGGTGAAGACGGCGATCGCCGGCGAAGACGCAAATTGGGGCCGTATCGTCATGGCGATCGGCAAGGCCGGTGAAAAAGCCGAACGCGATAAGCTTGCCATCTGGTTCGGCAATATCCGCGTCGCCCACAAAGGCTTGCGCGACCCGAAATATGACGAAGCCGAGGTATCGGCCAAGATGCGCCTGCCGGAAATCGAGATCAAAGTCGATCTCGGCCTCGGACGCGGAAAGGCAACGGTCTGGACCTGCGACCTGACCAAAGAATATGTCGCCATCAACGGCGACTACCGGTCTTGACCAAGCTCCTTCTCGTCGTCGCCGTCGCGCTCATCGATGCCGACGGGCGGATCCTTCTCAGCCAAAGGCCGGAAGGCAAGGCGCTGGCCGGGCTTTGGGAATTTCCGGGCGGCAAAGTCGAGGAAGGCGAGCGGCCCGAACATGCGCTCATCCGGGAATTGCAAGAAGAATTAGGCATTAAAGTCGAGGAGGCATGCCTCGCGCCGCTCGTTTTCGCGAGCCATGCCTATCCGGATTTTCATTTGCTGATGCCGCTTTATGTGTGCCGGCGCTGGAGCGGCACAGTCTCAGGGCGGGAAGGACAAGCTTTGAAATGGGTGCGCCCGCATGACCTGCGCGCCTATCCCATGCCGCCCGCCGATGCACCGCTGATCCCGGCGCTCATGGATCTTTTACCCTAAGTGAAACACCGCGGGAGAAATCCGCTGCACCGATGGAACAAATCAGGCTTTTTTTGGTTTTCGTTACGCTTGTAGAAACCAAGCATGACCTTCACCCCGGCACAGCAAACCTGATCCAGTCGAAGAAAAGGGAAGCCCCGACGCACCTAAGTTTGAAGTGATGACCGATCTTTCGAAAATCGATATTACCAAGGTACGCCGTCCGATGCGCCACGATGAACGCTCCGCACCCAAATTGGAACGCGCTGATCTCAACCGCTCCTGCCAAGGGCAGACTCTGCCCAGTCAGCTCGGTCATCGCCTGCGGACTGTCTACGTCGCGCCCGAAACGCAGGGCGACGCGTTTGAGTCGCTGTTGAAGCAGATTTCCAGCGTTCTTCCCTAGAGCGGGCGGGGCGGCGCTTATTTGCGCCTCGCCAAAGCCTCTTGTCATCATTATCTCTTGTGAGCTGCACGGTTCGGAAAGCGATCCGCGCGGTTTTCCTTTGTGCTTTCAAACACTCGGCGGGCTCGCCTTTCCTTCCCGTGCTCCGCCTGCTATGCGCAACCCATGACCACCCAGAAAATCGACGCGATCCGCAACTTTTCCATCGTCGCCCATATCGACCATGGCAAATCGACCTTGGCCGACCGCCTGATCCAGGCGACAGGCACCGTCGCCGAGCGTGACATGGTCGAGCAGGTGCTCGATTCCATGGATATCGAGCGCGAGCGCGGCATCACCATCAAAGCCCAGACTGTGCGGCTCGACTATAAGGCGCAGGACGGCAAGACCTATATCCTGAACCTCATGGATACGCCCGGCCACGTCGACTTCGCTTATGAGGTCTCGCGGTCGCTTGCCGCCTGCGAGGGTTCGCTGCTGGTTGTCGACGCGAGCCAGGGCGTCGAGGCTCAGACGCTCGCCAATGTCTATCACGCGCTCGACGCCGGCCATGAGATCGTGCCGGTCTTGAACAAGATCGATCTGCCCGCCGCCGAGCCGGAGCGAATCAAGCAGCAGATCGAAGATGTCATCGGCATCGATGCGTCGGAGGCCGTTCTGATCTCGGCCAAGACCGGGCTCAATATCGACCAGGTGCTGGAGGCGATCGTCCATCGCCTGCCGCCGCCGCAGGGCGACGCGACCGCGCCCTTGAAGGCGCTCCTCGTCGATTCCTGGTACGACGCCTATCTCGGCGTCGTCGTGCTCGTGCGGATCATCGACGGCTCGCTCAAGAAGCATCAGAAGATCAAGATGATGGGCACCGATGCCCATTATGAGGTGGATCGCGTCGGCATCTTCCGGCCGAAAATGATCGAGACCGCCGAGCTCGGCCCGGGCGAGATCGGCTATATCACGGCTCAGATCAAGCAGGTCGCCGATACGCGCGTCGGTGATACGATCACCGACGAGAAAAAGCCCTGCACTGAGGCATTGCCCGGCTTCAAGCCGGCGCAGCCGGTCGTCTTCTGCGGATTGTTTCCGGTCGATGCCGCCGATTTCGAGGATCTGCGCGCCGCCATCGGGCGGCTGCGCCTCAACGACGCGAGCTTTTCCTATGAGATGGAGAGTTCGGCCGCGCTCGGCTTTGGCTTTCGCTGCGGCTTTCTCGGCCTCCTCCATCTCGAAATCATCCAGGAGCGGCTGGCGCGTGAGTTCAATCTCGACCTCATCGCGACGGCGCCATCGGTCGTCTACAAGATCATCCTGCGCGACGGCACCACGCTCGAAATGCACAATCCGGCGGATATGCCCGACCCTTCTCGCATCGAGAAGATCGAGGAGCCCTGGATCCGCGCGACGATCCTGACGCCGGACGATTATCTCGGTGCAGTCTTGAAGCTCTGTCAGGATAGGCGCGGCATTCAGGTCGATCTGAACTATGTCGGCAAGCGCGCCATGGCCGTCTACGACCTGCCGCTCAACGAAGTGGTGTTCGATTTCTACGACCGGCTGAAATCGATCTCCAAAGGCTATGCGAGCTTCGACTATAATCTCACCGATCACCGCGAAGGCGATCTCGTGAAAATGTCGATCCTCGTCAATGCCGAGCCGGTCGATGCGCTTTCGATGCTCGTCCACAAAGACCGCGCCGAGGCCCGCGGCCGCGCCATGGTCGAGAAGCTGAAGGACCTGATCCCGCAGCACATGTTCCAGATCCCGATTCAGGCGGCGATCGGCGGCAAGGTCATCGCGCGCGAAACGATCCGCGCCATGCGCAAGGACGTGACCGCCAAATGCTATGGCGGCGACGCGACCCGCAAGCGCAAGCTGTTGGAAAAGCAGAAGGCCGGCAAGAAGAAGATGCGGCAGTTCGGCAAGGTCGAAATCCCGCAGGAGGCTTTTATCGCGGCGCTGAAGATGGATGATTAGCTTAAAATAGGTTGCCTTGTCCTCCACCGCCGGGTGGTGGAGGATCGTCGGGATCCTCTTTGGTCGCCTTCCAATCCTGCGCTCGTTGGCGCAAGTCTCGCAAAACTATATCGCGAGCCAAGAGAAAAATTTCGATAGCCTCGTCGACTTCAGATTGCGCCAACTGTTCATAGTCAGCTCGATGCCAAATTTCGACTTGACGCTCATAATCCTTGTCACCTTGAATTTTCGGAAAAAACAAAACTTCAGCCGGAGAGGTTTGGAAGTCGGTCAATGATAGGAAAGCGTCTTCGTACACGGTCATCAAAAGACGGCGCTGAAATAAGGAGAAAGGCAAACTACTCCAACCACAAACAAAAACCGGCAAAAACTGTCCGCCTTCGCGGATGATCGATAAGGGGGCGACAGGAACCAGAATGTCGCGCGAAACCCTATAATGCCCTTTGTCAAAGGTGATCGGGTTATCACTTTTATACTGCCTAGCGTCGTCGTAATCGAAGAATGCCTCAACAAGCGTCTTGTTAGACTCACGGCCAGCAGGAGCGCCCCGCTTTGATACGGTCGAAATCGCGGTAAGGCGATCAATGCCTAATTCGATACGATCCTTAATACTGGCATAGCCTGTTTGATAGGTGAACGGCGGTCGACCAAAGGCCCACTTCGATATCGCCCTTGCGGTTTTTAAGGGGTCGTCACATACAAACCTGACCCAGTTAGGCCCTGCGGGCGGGTGGTCAAGCTTAAGTATCATCTTTAAGAAGGGGTTTTGGTTAGCCATCAGTGCCTCAGAGACTGCCTGTACCAGTTCAAGACGACTTCATCCGATATTCTCATAGAGGAGTTGACGCGTCCTTGGTGGTTCCACACGCGGTCCCAAGGCCCTCCCTTTTCGTGCGATAAAGTCACCAATTGGCTCGCAGATAAGCGCACGTATTCAGCGGCAACCTTACGCAAAAACGACTCTTCTTCGTGCGACAGCACGGCGATGCAGACTTCGGATAGACCCGTTCCAGCGTCGATCCTTGTGGCCTGTGTAGTAATCGGGTTGTCTCCGAATCCTTTGAACGAGTGATAAACCTCACGAAAAACCGGCCCTAACTTCCACGCTTCTATCTTGGCGCTAACGAGCGGGCGGCCGAATTGCACTAAATAATATGCGTGCAAGAAATAGATAATCTTGTTGATCGACAGATTATCAAGCAAACGCCCTTCCTGTTTAGCACAGTCAAGGACCCAATTTGCTATGGCGCGTACATCATGGCCCATATACAAAAATACCGATTTCTTGTCACGGCTGATAGCCAGGATCCTCCCAATATCCTCACAATCCACCGTGTTGCAAAAAATTGATCCGATTCATCGAAAAGGAAGTTGCCGAATCAACAGCGAGGAGAGATGCGCCAGTTGGGTAAGGCCGAAATCCCCGCGGAAAGCCCTTATCGCGGCGATGAAGATGGATGATTGAGCATAAAGTACATTCGTCAGAGAAGTTACTCGTAGCCTATTTTTACCCCCATTTTAAGAACGACTCCATACTGTCTCCAAAGCTAAGTGAGCGCAACACAGGAGCTCATACCATCCGTAGTAGATGGCCGACTGCCTCTACCAACGTTGTAACTGGAAATGTTTTGAGGCCGTTTGCGAATGGATGCCTCCGGCGGATTGATACTTGCGATGCACTCACAACTGAATACCCATCGCGTTAAATTGCCAAAGACAAGAAAGAAACTTATCATTTACGCCCAGCCCTCGGGCCGGAGATTTTTGAAATTCATTTTTAAAGGAGAACAAAGATGGCTATTCCGGTGAATCATACCGACCAACTAGTGATCGACCTTGATGCAGCGGACGATCGAATGGAAGTGCTTGTCAACGGCAATCTAGTCGATTCTCTTAATGTTGGTGAACCCGCAAAGACTCATAATCTTCTTACAGATTTTAAACCCGGACTGAACGTCGTGAGCGTCGTTGGCATAGATACGCAAATCCCACATCGTTCAGTGGGTTATCGCGTAGTAAAGACCACGCTAGGTGCAGATCATTCAAAAATTGAAGTGATCGTGTGGCAAGATCACGAAGAACAAACCAATGGTCCGGGTGATGGCTCCCCGCATGGCGTTTGGTATCAGAGGCAAAATGAATTCGAGCTCGTGTAATTGCGAAGATTCGATCTGAGGCATGGGAGAAGCCGAGTTCCGGCAAGGTCGAAATCCCGCAGGAGGCCTTTATCGCCGCTCTGAAGATGGATGATTGAGGGTGCGCTTAAAGTCTCAAACGCGTCATGGCCGGGAGAAGCTCTCGGCTATCCGCGTACGGCTATAACGGTGCCCTGGCAGGGCCTATCAGATTTCACCATTCATCTGTCGGCGGAATTTTCGGCGAGGCGGATATGCTTTCGTCAAGGATGGCCCTTCGGGCCACCGCCTTCGGCGGCGCATCGAAGATGCGTCCTTGACGAAAGCGATCCGCTCGCCATGCTCGCCACCAAGAGATGTATGGCGGTCTTTGAATGAGGCTTGAGGCTAAGCGGATTCAGAGAATGAGGCGCATGCCTCTCAACCGTCATGCGCGGTCCCCGGATCAAGTCCGGGGATGACCCGCGCATCCAGGAACGTGGGCCGTCGCGAGGCGCAATTCCCAACCATCTTCGCGTGGATGCCCGGCTCAAGGCCGGGCATGACGAGACGTTGGAAATCGAGGCAAGACGCGCGGGTGCTGGCTTATTTCAAATGTTTCGCGAGGTGCTTGTTCATTTCGAACATGGTCACCTTGGGAACGCCAAACACCGCCTGGAGCTTGTCGTCGGCCAAGATCTCGCGCTTGTTAGCTTCGTTCTGAAGCTTGTGCTTCTTGATATATTCCCACACCTTGCTCACGACTTCCGTGCGCGGCAGCGGAGCGGCGCCGACAACGGCGGCGAGTTCCTTCGACGGCGTCAAAGGCTTTGTGAAAGCGCTTTGGGTTGCCGGCTTCTTGGCGGCGGCCTTTTTCGGCGCAGCCTTTTTGACAGGAGCTTTCACAGCAGCCTTTTTCGGGGCGGCCTTCGCGGGCGCGGCCTTTTTCGCCGGCGCTTTCTTGGGTGCACTTACCATCGTCTCCCTCCGAGTCATCCCGCGCTCAATGCCGCGCAGACGTAGGAAAATAGATTCAGCGTCCGGGCTTGATCGTCGGGTCCGGAAACCGGCCCCTAGAGCATCTTAAACTTAGGGCATGCCTGGCGCGAAAAACCGCGGACACTTTTTCGCAGCATGCCCTAAGCCGTTCAACCATCGCTCACGCGGAGGGGATCGATGGTTCGCTCTCAAGATTTTCGCCAAGCCCTTAAACTGCGAAAATCCAGGAACGCGACGACGAGATCTTCGCCGCGCCACCCGATGACTGAGCCCGATAAACCAGCGCGTGCTGGCCGGGCTCTGCGCTCAATGACGCTGCGATCACTCAACGCTACAGATTTCTCGATAAATGTCATGAGAAAATCGGCGCTTTGAACGAAAAGCTGGAGATAGAATCCGCCAAGCCACGCCTGCGGAACGTTAACCAGGCGCGCGCTTGGCCCGCTTGGCGAGGGTCCGAAGCCGCAAAGCGTTGAGCTTGATGAAGCCCGCGGCGTCTTTATGATCATATGCGACCGCGCCCTCTTCGAAGGTCACAAGGTCTTGATCATAAAGGGAAAGTGGGCTGCTGCGACCGACAACGTAAACGCCGCCTTTATAGAGCTTGAGGCGCACCCGGCCGGAGACGTAGGTCTGGCTCTTGTCGATCAAAGCCTGCAGCATCTCCCGCTCGGGGGAGAACCAAAATCCATTGTAGATAAGTTCGGCGTAGCGCGGCATCAGCTCGTCTTTGAGGTGCGCGGCGCCCCTGTCGAGCGTGATTGATTCGATTCCGCGGTGGGCCATGAGGAGAATCGTGCCCCCCGGGGTCTCATACATGCCGCGTGATTTCATCCCCACGAATCGGTTTTCGACGAGGTCGAGCCGGCCGATGCCGTTGTCGCGGCCGAGCTGATTGAGCGCGGTCAGCAAGGTCGCAGGCGACATGACCTGGCCGTCAATCGCGACCGGATCGCCCTTGATGAACTCGATCTCGATGAAGGTCGGCTTGTCCGGCGCGTCCTCCGGCGAGATCGTCCTGGAATAGACATAATCCGGCACGTCCAGCGCCGGATCCTCGAGGACTTTGCCCTCCGAGGAGGCATGCAGAAGATTGGCATCGACCGAAAACGGCGCTTCGCCCTGCTTGTCCTTGGCGATCGGGATCTGATTTTGCTCGGCGAAAGCCAGAAGCGCCGTGCGCGAGGCGAATTCCCATTCGCGCCAGGGCGCGATGACCTTGATCTCCGGCTCGAGCGCATAATAGGAGAGCTCGAACCGGACCTGATCATTGCCCTTGCCGGTCGCGCCATGCGCCACCGCGTCGGCCCCCACCTGCCGTGCGATTTCGATCTGTTTCTTGGCGATCAAGGGCCGCGCGATCGAGGTGCCGAGCAGATACAGCCCTTCATATTCCGCATTGGCGCGAAACATCGGGAAGACGTAATCGCGGACGAACTCCTCGCGGAGATCCTCGATGAAAATATGTTCCGGCTTGATGCCGAGGAGCAGCGCCTTATCCCGCGCGGGCCCCAATTCCTCCCCCTGGCCGAGATCGGCGGTGAAGGTCACGACCTCGCAGCCATAATTGGTCTGCAGCCATTTCAGGATGATCGAAGTATCGAGCCCCCCGGAATAAGCGAGAACAACCCGTTTCACATCTTGTTTTTGCTGCGGCATTTCAAACTCTAATTACGCCCCCGGAGTCTCGACTATAAAGGCGCGGGGTCCTCCTGCAAACCTGTCTTGGCTTCTGTCACATGAGGTAAAGAGCGCCGCCGCGTCGCATACCAAACCCCGATCGTCGTCAGCCCCATGGCAAGCCCGCTGAAAAGAACGTCGGATAAAAAATGCGCGCCGACCGCCATGCGCGAAGCGCCAGTCGCGGCGCCGAACAGAATCGCGGCGGCCAGCGCAACCCCGCGCAACGGCGGCGGGGCCAGGGCCGCCGGCGCCATCGTCCAAAAGGAAGCGGCCGTTTCTCCCGACGGGAAGGAGCAATTCTTCACGCAGTCGCCGTCCGCCCGATAAAACGGCCGGAACGCCGAAGCGCCGCCGAACGATTGCACATGCACCGGACGCGGGCGGTGAAAATGCGCCTTGAAGACCTCGTTGACGAGGAGACCGGGGCCAAGCGCCAGAGACAGGCTGAGAAAAATCACGCTGCGATGGCTTAAAGTGAGGTGTTTTGGCACCACACGCGCCAGGCCGGCGAGATAAAGCAGGATCACGCCGCCATAGATCAGAAAGGGCAAAAGCGATGCGAACGCGCGAAAAACCCGCATTTCCGGCGTCGCGCCGATGAAATGGCCGGGCGCTAGAGCGGGATGCGAAAAAGTGGATGCCGGTTTTTCGCTAAAATCCCGCTCTAAATTATTAGAATCGATCACGTTCATGATTTTGGATCGGTTCGATCCAAAATCATCGTGATCTGTGAAAAACAAGGCCGCCGAGGCCAGATCGAGCCCGGGCCGGATGGCGAGCAAGGCAAGCCCGGAACTTGCTAGCAATAGGCCTGAGACAATGAGTGTTTTCAGGCCGGTTTGGCGCCGTCTTTCTTCTTGAGCTACGAACGGCATCAAACGCGCCTCAGACGAGATGATGGTTATGAGTTTTGAAATGAGCGATGTCGGCGTCCTGCTGACGGAAAAACAGATCGAACGCGTCGAACGCGACCTCGACGTGAAACTGCCGGAAGACTACCGGAGCTTTCTGCTCCGCACCAATGGCGGCAAGCCGCGTCCCGATTTTTTCCCGGTTCAGGGCCATAAAACCATATCCTCCGGCAGGGTGGAGCAGGTTTTTGGCCTCGCCCGCCCGGTAAAAGAGAGCAATATCGATTGGAATTATAAGAATCTCATCGGGCAATTGCCGAATTATCATTTCCCGATCGCCGCCGCGACGGAAGGCGACATGGTCACCCTGTCGCTCGGAAAATTGGACGAAGGCCGGATCTATTACTGGATACGGGCCGAATATAATGTCACGGGCGATAATGAAGCCTATTTCGTCGCGGGGAATTTCACCAAATTCCTGGACTCGCTTTACGCGGTTTCGTGATCAAGAGCTCCCCGCACCTACCGCCCTCACCCTGAGGAGCGCTCCGCAGGAGCGCGTCTCGAAGGGCGAGGGCTATCGAGCTCTTGGCCCATCCTTCGAGACGGCCCTTTCAGGGCCTCCTCAGGATGAGGGGCGTTCCGGGCGGCGGCGTCTTCAAGATCAAGAAATCATGGCGCAGAGGAACCTGCGTGCCTAAATAGCCTCCATGTTCTCAAAGGAAGAAGTCGAGCGCTACGCGCGCCATATCGTGCTCCGCGATGTCGGCGGCCCCGGCCAGCAAAAGCTGAAAAACGCCCGCGTTCTCATCGTGGGCGCGGGCGGGCTCGGTTCGCCGCTGATCCAATATCTCGCCGCAGCCGGTGTCGGCGAGATCGGCGTCGTCGATGACGACGAGGTCTCGCTCTCCAATCTGCAGCGCCAGGTTCTGCACGGCACGGGCGACATTGGCCGCGCCAAGGTCCTGAGCGCGGCGGATGCCGTCACCCGGCTGAACCCCAATGTGCGGTTCACATCGTTCAAGACCCGGCTCGATGCGACAAACGCGGCGGAGATTATCCGCGGCTTCGATCTCGTCGCCGACGGATCGGATAATTTCGAGACGCGCTATCTCACAGCCGACACGTGCTTTTATGAAAAGAAGCCGCTCGTGACGGCGGCCGTCGGAGCGTTTGATGGATCGCTCACGACCTTGCGGCCGTTTGAAAAATCCGCCAATGGCGAACCGAACCCGACCTATCGCTGTCTCTTCCCTGCGCCGCCGCCGCCCGGCACCGTGCCCGCCTGCGCCGAGGCCGGCGTGCTCGGCGCCCTGACCGGGCTGCTTGGCACGATGATGGCGCTGGAAGTCATCCGCGAGATCGTCGGCTTCGGCGAAGGGCTTGTCGGGCGGCTCGTGCTGGTCGATGCGCTATCGATGCGCTTCGAGACGCTCACCTATGGCTGGGACAAGGACAACCCGCTGAATGGGGCGGGGATGAAGGGCGGGTGACACAAGGCAAGCATTGTAAACAAGCTTGCCAGAGATAAAGTGACTGCCGCTCCTTCTCATGACATTGGCAGCAATTGGATGCGAAGCTATCCAAATAAGAGATGTTTGAGCCTCTTGTTGGCTTTTTTTGCTTTGGTAAGTTCGACTCAGCTATGGGCCGGTCAGCAAACCGAAAACCAGCAGAGTGCACAAAATATAATACTGCACGCATCGACCGCTCCACCAGCCGTTTTGAGCAATCGTGGCAATGACGAAAAGGATGCAAACGACGAAGGAACCGAGTTTTGGCCTCCGATCCGTGGGGTACGGCTGAAAATAACGGACACCGCCCTCGCCATTTTCACTGCATTGCTTTTTTTCGCTACTCTAGGTGTCTCTGGCTTGCCACCCGAAAATTGGTGAGAGATGCTAGCGAGAGCAGCAAAACAGAGTTACGTGCTTACGTCTCGATCGCTGATAAGGGCGCCCTTTTTCTGCAATCCGAACTCAACAAACACACCATAAGCGTCTCAGTGGTGCTCGAAAATGCAGGGAAGACCCCCGGCAAAAATTTCTCTACATGGTTTGGAGGAGGCTTTTACCCATCGGAATCCGTGCCTTTTCCGGCCGAATCCAAGCGACTTAGTGAGCGAGTCAATAGCTCCATCATCGGGGCCGGAGCGACAGTAAATATTATTCCTGAGCCAATGATCCTTAATGACTTTGAGTTTCAAGAACTGATCCACGGCTCCAAAGCAATTTTCCTCTGGGGAGGTGCCGATTACACTGATGTGTTCGGACATCAGCAAAGTTTTTTCTTCCGAATGAAGATGACAGGCAAGCCCATTAATATTGGTAATGGAATGATCGGGTGGCATCTCACACCCCATCCCTTGGGTTACCAGATGAGCTAACAATAACGCGCATCACGCCCGCCACCCTTAGTCACTAATTTCCTTTCGGAATCAGGGCGTGATTGCCTCGCGGCAAGCTTGTGGCGTTTGGCTCAAAATACCGAGCTCATCACATTTCGCCATTCATCCAACGGCGGGCATTTTCGGCGAGGCGGATACGCTTTTGTCAATGATCGCTTCGCGACCGCCCAAGGCGGCGAGCCACGCAGATCAGTTTACGCAATCTGCGTAAACTTATCTGCGTTGCGATCATTGACCAAAGCGATCCGCTCGCCATGCTCGCCGCCAAGAGATGAATGGCCCATCGTGAATAACAATGAAGCACATGCCTCTCAACCGTCATGCGCGGTACCCGGATCAAGTCCGGGCATGATCCGCGCATCCAGGAACGCGGTTCGGCACAAGGTGCCACTACCTTTGTCAGCGGTGCTTGGATGGCCGGGTCAAGCCCGGCCATGACGGCTGTGCTCTACTCACGCCGCCTGCCGCGATGCGGCCAATGCCACCGCCCATAGCGCGCGCACGGCCACCACTTCCGCCAGACGCGGTTCGCGCCGCACCTTGCCGATCGCTTCCGCAAGGCCCGCGATCGCGCGCGCCAGCCGCGCCGAGGTCCAGTTCCGCATCTGGCGTTCCATCGCGGCGGCGCGCCCATAGGTGCTGCGCGCCTTCATCTCGCCGCCTGCCGTATCCGCATTCTCATATTCGAGCCGCGCGCGATGCAGGCTGATCGCGTGACGCAAGGCCATAGCCAGCAACATATTGGCATCGCCCCCTTCGCCGAAGACGCGCGCCGCCGTCTCCTCGACCGCTTTGAATTGCCCGTCGAAGGCGCCGTCGATCGCGTGATCGAAGACGAGCGCCGAGGCGTCGGAGACCACGGCCGCGATATGGGCGAGCCCGACATGGTCTTCGCCATGCGCATAGAGCAAAAGCTTATCGAGTTCCGATCGCGTCGTCAGCCTGTCCTGGCCGAGCAGCGACACGAGCAGGGTTTTGGCGCCGGCGTCGATCGCAAGCCCGGCCTTTGCGACTTCGCTGTCGATCAGATGCGCGACGTCCTTGGCCGAATCCGGATAGCATTCGATCGCGGCGGCATTCTTGTCGCGCTCGCACAGGCGGCGCAGCGGCGACTCGCGCTTGAGACCGCCCGCTTCGATCACGATGGTGCAGGCGTCGGGCGGCGTCGCCAGCAGCGGATCGAGCGCCGCGTCGAAGGCCTTGCCGCCCGCTTCGATCAGGACAGCTTTGCGGCCGCCGAAGAGCGGCAGCGTATAGGCTTCATCGGCGAGCCGCAGCGGATCGCCTGCGAGTTCGTCGCCGCTCAGCCGCGCCAGTTGAAACGGATCCTTGGGATCATCGACCGCCTGGCTCACGATGCGGTGTACGCGCTCGGAGATCAGGCCCGCGTCGGTTCCGAAGACGAGAAAGACGAACATATGCGCCGGAGGGCGCGCCAGAAAACGGTCGGCCTCGTAGCTCTTGACCGCGACCATCAGGACTTTGGAACGACGACCGGCGCAGGTGCCTGCGGTGGCGCCCCGGCTGCGAAAATGGCCGCGATCCGGGTGCGGATCTGATCGGCGAGCCGTTCCGCGTCGCGGATTTCCGCATCGCGCGCGGCGCGCACGCTGGCAAAGCGCTGGGTCGTGCGGTCATAGCTCGCAACGACTGTCGCCGAATCCTTGTAGATCGGCGGCCCGCCGGTCGCGTGCTCCAGGCGGAAATTTGCCGTAACAAGCACATTGGCGGCGCTCGCCTGGCCGGTGACCGTGTCGACCAAAGGCGTTTGCGTGCTTTCCGACAGGCTCACGAAAAGACGGTAGCGCGGCGGAACCCGCGAACCAGTTCCATTAAAGCCGAAGATCAGCTCATTTTCCAGATAATGGCCGAGCCGGTCGCCGATCGGCTCGATGGAAACGGCCTGCATTTCGGTGGCGACGCTGCCGCCGCCATCTGCCAAAGGCCCGTAAAGCGGCTGGATGCAGCCGGCGAGCGGCGCAGCCAACAGAAACAGGCCGAAAGCCCATAGGGCTTTTTTGGAGCGCATCGGATTCATCCGAAACCCGCATCGCTGGCGATCTATCGCGACAGCGAGATCGCGAGGTACTTTTCGGTCCGATGCTCTAGCCGACGACATTCACGATCCTTTGCGGGACGATGATGATTTTCTTCACCGGACGGCCCTCCAGGGCCTTTTGCACAAAATCGAGCGCCAGGACGGCGGACTCGATCGCCGCCTGATCGGCGGTGCGGTCGATCACGAGATCGCCGCGCTTCTTACCATTCACCTGCACGGGCAGGCTTATCACATCTTCGACGACAAGGGCAGGCTCGGCAATGGGCCAGGCCGTCTCGGCAACCAGCACCTTATGACCGAGCCGCGCCCAGCATTCCTCGGCGAGATGCGGCATCATCGGCGCAAAAAGCTGGACCATGATGTCGCCCGCCTCCCTGAAGGCAAATCTTAGATCGTCTGAAATCTCAGGTGTTTCAACCGCGCCGACGGCGGCCGAGACCTTATTGGCGAGATCGTGGACCTGAGCGATCGCGCGATTGAACCGCAACCGGTCCAAATCCTCGCCGACCTTGATTAAGGCCCCGTGAACCGCCTTGCGAAGCTCCATCGCGGGGGGAGAAAACACCGTGGGCTTGGGTATATCCGGGGCCGAGGCCAGCTCCGCCAGTTCGCCGGTGAGCCGCCATAGCCGCTGCAGGAATTTCGAAACGTTCTGAGCACCTTCCTGGGTCCAGATCACATCGCGCTCGGGCGGCGAATCGCTGAGCATGAACCAGCGCGCGGTATCGGCCCCGAAACTTTCGATGATCTCGTCCGGGTCGACGACGTTCTTTTTCGACTTCGACATTTTCTCGATCGGGCCGATCTCGACTTCGGCGCCATTATTGTCGAGCCTGAAGGCCTTGCGCCCCTCCGGCGTCTGCTCGATCCGCACATCGGCGGGCGCGACCCAGGCGCCGTCCAGGCCCTTATAGGTTTCGTGAACCACCATGCCCTGCGTGAAGAGGCCGGTGAAAGGCTCCTTCAACTCGTCGGCATGATTGGTCATCCGCATCGCGCGGGTGAAGAAACGCGCATAGAGCAGATGCAAAATCGCGTGTTCGATGCCGCCTATATATTGATCGACCGGCATCCAGCGGGAAACCGCCGCGGCATCCGTCGGCTCGGCTTGGTCCTTCGGGTCGGTGAAGCGCAGAAAATACCAGGACGAATCGACGAAAGTATCCATCGTGTCGGTTTCGCGCCGGGCCGGACCGCCGCAGATCGGGCAGGCGACATGTTTCCAAGTCGGATGCCGGTCGAGCGGATTGCCGGGCTGATCGAAAGTGACATCCTTCGGCAATTCGACCGGCAGATCCTTTTCAGGTACCGGGACAACCCCGCAGGATTCGCAATGGATGATCGGGATCGGGCAGCCCCAATAGCGCTGCCGCGAAATGCCCCAATCGCGCAGGCGGAAGTTGATCTGGCGCTTCGCAATGGGGCGGCCATCGAACACCGCCGCCTCGAGCCGTTTCGCAACTTCTTCCTTGGCCTCGGGAATCGAAAGCCCATCGAGAAAGCGGGAATGAAAGAGCGTGCCTTCGCCGTCATAGGCCTGCGTCGTGATGACGAAACTCGCGGGATCGGCGCCGGGCGGCAGGATCACCGGCTGATTGCCGAGCCCGTAAGTATTGGCGAAATCGAGGTCGCGCTGGTCATGCGCGGGACAGCCGAAAATGGCGCCCGTGCCATAATCCATGAGCACGAAATTCGCGACATAGACCGGCAGGCCCCAGTTGTCATCGAAAGGATGGCGGACCTTCAGCCCCGTGTCATAGCCCTTCTTTTCGGCCGTCTCGATCGCCGCCACCGACGTGCCGCGATGGCTGCACTCGATGATGAAATCCTTCAGCGCCGGATCACTCTCGGCAAGCTTCTGCGCCAGCGGATGATCCGGCGCGATCGCCAGAAACTTGGCACCGAAAAGCGTGTCCGGCCGTGTGGTGTAGACTTCGAGTTCCCGCGTATCGACAGCCGGGCCCGGCACGAGCTCGAAGCGCACCAGCAAGCCTTCGGAGCGGCCAATCCAGTTCTTCTGCATCAGCCGGACTTTTTCCGGCCAATGCTCGAGCGTATCGAGCCCGGCGAGCAAATCATCCGCTTGCGCCGCGATCTTCAAGAACCATTGCGTCAGCTCGCGCTGTTCGACGAGCGCGCCGGAACGCCAGCCGCGTCCGTCGATCACTTGCTCATTGGCAAGCACGGTATGATCGACCGGGTCCCAATTGACCTTCGCCTGTTTGCGATCGACAAGCCCCGCGGCCAGAAAATCCAGAAACAATTTCTGCTGATGCTTGTAATAGGACGGATCGCAGGTCGCGATTTCCCGCGTCCAATCGATGGAAAGCCCCATCGATTTCAACTGCGTCCGCATGGTCGCAATATTCGCATAGGTCCAATCGGCCGGATGGCTCTTGTTCTGCATCGCCGCGTTTTCGGCAGGCATGCCGAAGGCGTCCCAGCCCATCGGATGCAGCACCATGAAACCCTTGGCGCGCTTATAACGGGCGATGACGTCGCCCATGGCATAATTGCGCACGTGCCCCATATGGATGCGGCCGGACGGATAGGGAAACATTTCAAGGACGTAGTATTTTGGCCGCGCTGCATCGGTGCCGGTCAGAAAGGTGCCGGCCTCATCCCAAAACTTTTGCCATTTGGGTTCCGCTTCGCGGGCGTTGTAGCGCTCCGATTCCATGTTTAAGTGTCGATTCTTAGATGGGAAATGCCAGATTGAACCGGGTAAACAGCATCATTCGGCCGAGGGGTCAAATGTTTCGCGGCGGCGCAATATTACCTGGAATTCCGGCCGCCCTCATGCTGAGGAAGCCGCGAAGCGGCTGTCTCGAAGCGCGAGGGCGTAGCAGCCTGAAGGAGCTGAGACTTGAGCAATAGCGCCGCCCAATTGGCAGAGGTGCGGGAGCGGCTTGCCCGCGCCGCCCGGGACACCGGCCGTGATCCGGCCGAAATCACCCTCGTCTGCGTCTCCAAAACCTTCGGCCCGGAGGATATAAGGCCTGTGCTCGCTTCGGGGGAGCGGCATTTCGGCGAAAACCGCGTCCAGGAGGCGGAGGAGAAATGGCCCGCGCTCCGGACGGACTATCCTGATCTCGAGCTTCACCTGATCGGCCCCCTGCAATCGAACAAAGCGCGGGAGGCGGTCGCCCTCTTCGACGTGATCGAGACGGTCGACCGGGAGAAGATCGCCGAAGCTCTGGCAAAGGAAATCAAGCGCACGGGCAAGCATCCGAAGCTCTATGTCCAGGTGAACACCGGCGCCGAACCGCAAAAGGCCGGAATCCTGCCGGAAGACGCCGACGCTTTCATCAAAACCTGCCGCGAGACCTATGGGCTCGAAATCTCAGGTTTGATGTG
This sequence comes from Methyloferula stellata AR4, assembly GCF_000385335.1. NCBI lineage: Bacteria > Pseudomonadati > Pseudomonadota > Alphaproteobacteria > Hyphomicrobiales > Beijerinckiaceae > Methyloferula > Methyloferula stellata. Next base: position 667,232 of record NZ_ARWA01000001.1, read on the forward strand.
CATCCCGCCGGTCGACGACCAGGCCTCGCCGCATTTCGCTTTGCTGAATAAGATCGCCGCGCGCAATGGGATCAAGATTATGTCGATGGGCATGAGCTCGGATTTCGAGCTCGCGATCCAGCTGGGTGCTACTCACGTGCGGGTCGGGACCGCGATTTTCGGGAAGAGGTAAAGCACCCATGCGCTGCACGGTTTTATTCATTGGCATATCTACTTTATGCGCGGCTCTTTTGAAGGCAGGGCTTGATGTCGCAATAGCGTCGCCACAACTGCAAACGCCTGTCTGGCCCGACAAGGATTATCCGCCACTCGTATCAGCGAACAGATTATTTGAAGCTGTCCACCAAGCCTGTCCGCAACAGGGCTGGAATGAGCATTTGCTTTCGCACACCGAGGAAGGTCCATGGAATCGTGTGGCCGATAGCCTCACACCGGCCGAGAACGCGGCCATCGAAAAGGCTCAGGAGCAATGCGACGCAGGCCTGTCTTGCCCGGCGGATACGAGGTTCGGCATGGAAGTGGAGATGGGCTACCTTCACGAACTTGTGCAAGCCATCTGTTCGCAGAGAGCGTCACCCGACTGGTAAGATCACCGCGCAATAAAAATAGGAGATCATTATGACCGATACGGTCTTGATCGCCGGCGCGAGCGGCATCGTCGGCAGCGCCGCGGCTGAGGTCTTCAGTCAAGAAGGCTGGAGCGTGCTAGGCCTTGCCCGCAAACCCATCGCGCAACAAGGCGTGACGCCGGTCGCCGCCGATCTGCTCGATCCGGCATCGCTTCAGGCCGCAGTCGCCGGATTGAAACCCACCCAAGTCATCCTGTCGAGTTGGCTGCGGCAGGCGACGGAGGCGGAGAATATCCGCGTCAATTCAGCCATGGTGCGCAATATCCTCGACGCGCTTCGGCCGGCACAATCGGTGCGCCATGTCGCCCTCGTCACCGGGCTCAAACATTATCTCGGGCCGTTCGAGGCCTATGGCAAAGGCACGTTGCCGCAAACGCCTTTCCGGGAAGATCAAGCCCGGCTCGACATCGAGAATTTCTACTATGCGCAGGAAGACGAAGTCTTCGCCGCGGCGGCGCGCGACGGTTTCGCTTGGGGCGTTCACCGGCCGCATACGATCATCGGCAAGGCCGTCGGCAATGCGATGAATATGGGCACGACGCTCGCCGTCTATGCGACGATTTGCAGAGAGACCGGCCGGGCCGTCCGATTCCCAGGAAGCGCGACGCAATGGAACAGCCTCACCGATATGACCGATGCGCATTTGCTCGCTCGGCATTTGCTTTGGGCGATGACGACACCGGCCGCCGCCAATGAGGCCTTCAATGTCGTCAATGGCGATGTCTTTCGCTGGAAATGGATGTGGCCCCGATTGGCCCATTGGTTCGGCATAGAAGCGGAAGAGTTCGACGGCGTGGTTCGTCCGCTCGAGCAGCAAATGGCCGATGATGCGCCCATTTGGCGCGATATCGCGACACGTCATCATTTGGTTGAACCGGATATAGACCGGCTCATCTCGGCGTGGCATACGGACGCCGATCTCGGCCGTCCGATCGAAGTCGTCACCGACATGACGAAGAGCCGGAAATTGGGATTCGCTCTCTACCAGCCGACTGATGAGGCCTTCTTCGCCTTGTTCGACCAGTTGCGGCGCGAACGGCTGATTCCCTGAGCAGGGTAGAGGATGCAAGCCTCTCGAAGAATGGCCAAGAGCGCGACCGCCCTCGTCCTTCGAGACGGCGGCTTCGCCGCCTCCTCAGGATGAGGGCTTTCTTGCCATATTACATTCCGCCGAGGTTGGTTGCCGCCATTCGGCGCCGCACATAAAGTCTCCATGGCTTCAATGTGAATCGGGCCAGTCTTGGACCTCATCCCAATCCTCTTCAGCATCACCGGCCGCCTGGACCGCGGCCGGTTTTGGCGCGCGGTGCTCGTCTCCATCTGCGCCTGGATCCTCATCTTCCTCGTCGCGGCCGGCATTGCCTTTATCTTCGGCGCTCAGCGGGCCGTTCTCAATGCCGGGATTCTGCCGCTGCTCGTCAGCACCCCCATCGGCATAAGGCGGCTGCACGATCGCGACAAAAGCGGCCGATGGCTCGTCGTCTTTTATGGACTGCCGCTGCTTTTTGGGTACATCGCGGATACGACCGATATCGGCGTCGAATTCCTTCTGTCGCTCGCGAGCACAGCGATTGCGATCTGGGGATTCATAGAGCTCGGCTGCCTGCGCGGGACAGAGGGGCCCAATCGATTCGGGCCCGACCCGCTCGCAAGCTAGATCGGATAATTCTTGCACCTTCCCCTCACCTTTCGAGACCGCCCCTTTCGGGGCCTCCTCAGGATGAGGTAAACTTGGTTCGAACGAGCGATGCGAAGAAAGCGCGATAGATGATCGAAGATGATGACGAAGACGAAGAAAATATCGAGCACGGCATTTATCGCGTGACGCATATGCTTGTGACCGGCGGCGAGCGGCGCAAGGTCGAAAGCGATTTCATTCTGATGGACGATAGACTTCTTCTCGTCCTCGAATGGATCAACCGTCCCGAAGGCGATCTTTGGCCGAGCCTGACCTTGCCGCTTGACGAAGAGCTTCTCGACGAAGATCCCGACCGGCCAGGCAAGTTTCTCTATTCCGGCGAGCTCGTCGATCCCCGCAAAGTGCAATGACGCCGCCAGAGATAGAGCCCTCATCCTGAGGAGCTTGCGGAGCAAGCGTCTCGAAGGACGAGGGCGATACGCTCTTGGCTCATCCTTCGAGACGGCGGCTTCGCCGCCTCCTCAGGATGAAGGTTTGCGCAGCCCCTTAAGCTTATAAAGCGCTTCCAACGCCTCTCTTGGGCTCAGCGCGTCGGGGTCGAGCGCATCGAGCGCGAGATTGAGAGGATCAGGCTTTGGCGCTGGCGCAGGCGGTTCCTCGCGCACGGCGAACAAAGGCAGATCCGCCACGAGCCGCTCGACCGGCATATGCCGGTCGCCCGCTTCAAGTTCGGCCAGCAGAATTCTTGCGCGTTCGACGACAGCGCCCGGCAAGCCTGCGAGCTTTGCCACCTGAATGCCGTAGGAGCGATCCGCCGCGCCCGGCAAAATTTCATGCAGGAAGACCACCTCGCCGTTCCAATCGGCGACGCGCATGGTGAGATTGGTGAGGCGTGGCAGCCGCTTTGCCAGATGCGTCAATTCGTGAAAATGCGTCGCGAAGATCGCCCGCGAGCGGTTCTTCTCGTGCAGATGTTCGATCACGGCCCAGGCGATCGACAGACCGTCGAAGGTTGCCGTGCCGCGCCCGATCTCATCGAGGATCACCAACGAGTTCGCGGTCGCCTGATTGAGGATCGCCGCCGTTTCGACCATCTCGACCATGAAGGTCGAGCGGCCGCGCGCCAGATCGTCGGCCGCGCCCACACGGGAAAACAGCCGGTCGACGATGCCTATCTGCGCTTTCGAAGCAGGAACAAAAGCGCCCATTTGCGCGAGCACGGCGATCAACGCGTTTTGGCGGAGATAGGTCGATTTGCCAGCCATGTTCGGGCCGGTGATGACGGCGATGCAGCCGCCCTGGCCGGACCCCGAGAGATCGCAATCATTGGCGACGAAGGCTTGGCCCGTAGCCGCAAGTGCCGCCTCGACGACGGGATGACGCCCACCTTCGATCACGAAAGCCTGCGAAGCCTCAATGAGAGGACGCGTCCAATTTCGCGCGGACGCCAGCTCCGCCAGCGCGGTGGACACATCGATCGCAGCCAGCGCCGCCGCGAGATGTTTGATCGCAACCTCTTCCGCCAGTACAAGCGCCACGAGCCGGTCGAAGATCGAGAGCTCGACGGCGAGCGCCTCGTCGGCAGCGGACGCGATCTTGGCTTCAAGCGCGGCCAGTTCGCTTGTCGAAAAGCGCATGGCGTCGGGCATGGTCTGACGATGCACGAAAGTCGCGTTGAAGGGCGGCTGCAACAAGGCCTCGCCTTGCGTGCGCGGCACTTCGATGAAGAAGCCGAGAAAATGATTATGTTTGAGCTTGAGCTGCTTCGTCTGCGCCAATTCGCAATAACGCGCTTGCAGCGCTGCGATCACGCGGCGGCTTTCATCGCGCAGCGCGCGTTGTTCATCCAGCGTCGCCTCATAACCCGCGCGGATAAAATTGCCGTCGCGCCGCTGCAAGGGAAGCTCATCGGCCAAAGCCTCCGTCAAAGCCGCAGCGACTTTCAAATCGACATCCCCGCATGCCTTTGCGGCTGACGCCAGTTCATCCGGCAAATCGGGCTTCGACAAAATCTCTCGCGCTAAAACCTGCGCAGCCTCGAGCCCGTCGCGGAGCGCTGCCAGATCGCGCGGGCCGCCGCGTTGAAGCGCGATGCGCGACAGTGCGCGGGCCAAATCCGGCACGGATTTCAGCCTCAAGCGGACCGCCGCGCGGAAATCATCCGCACCCACAAAAAACGCGACCGCATCGAGCCTTGCGTCGATCGCCTGCGTCCCGGTCAGAGGCGCCGCCAGCCGTTCGGCCAGCAAGCGGCTTCCCGCCGAGGTCAATGTGAGATCGATTGCAGCCAGCAGCGAGCCCTCGCGTGCGCCGGCGAGCGTGCGGGTCAATTCGAGATTGGCTCTGGTCGCCGCGTCGATCTCCATATGCGTGGCGCGCGTAAGGCGTTGCGGTAGATCGAGCGCGGGCCGCGCCGCGAGCTGGGTGCGCTCGACATAGAAGATCGCAACCGCCGCCGCGGCGCGTTCGACATCTGAAAATGCGCCAAGCCCATCGAGCGTGGCGAGCTTGAAATAATCCTTCAGGCGGCGTTCGGCATTTTGCGCCTCACCGACATCGCGGCCAAGCGGCGTCAAAGGCACACGTAGATCGGCGAAGAGACGCGCCGCGCGGGGCATGGCACAAATTCTCTCAGGCGCGACGATCTCGGACGGATCGATGCGGCTGATCTCGGCGCCGAGCGAGGCGTCCATGACTTCCGTCACGCGAAAGGCGCCAGTCGAAATATCGACCGCCGCGAGGCCGAACATCACATTGCCTTCGCCATCCTCGGCACAGGCCAAAGCCAAAAGGCAATTGGGCCGGCCGGGATCGAGCAATCTTTCTTCGGTGATCGTGCCCGGCGTCACGAGCCGCACGACATCGCGCTTGACGACGGATTTGCCGCCGCGTTTTTTGGCTTCGGCCGGGTCTTCGATCTGTTCGCAGACCGCGACGCGATGGCCCTTGCCAATCAACCTCTGCAGATAATCGTCGGCGCGCTCGACCGGCACACCGCACATGGGGATATCCTCGCCCTTGTGCTTGCCGCGCTTCGTCAAAACGATGCCGAGCGCGCGGCTCGCGATCTCCGCATCCTCGAAGAAAAGCTCGTAGAAATCGCCCATGCGATAGAAGAGCAGACTGCCCGGATGCGCCGCCTTGATCTCGATATATTGCGCCATCATCGGCGACGGCTTGGCCGCCTCGGGCTCAAGCGGATCAGCAGGCGCGGAGGAAGGCGCGGAGGCACGGCTTTTTCGCATGAGCGCAGACTAGCAAAGGGCGGGTGCTTCCGCATCCCGGTTCGCGAAGCTGTCTAGCGCGATCCAATGGGAAGTTTCATTTGCCTTCGTCGCGTCATGCGCGGACTTGATCCGCGCATCAGGCTCAGCCACAAAAAGCAAAGCGTTATGCTTGGATGCGCGGGTCAAGCCCGCGCATGACGGCTATTGTTTCTACACCGTCACCTGGGCGCCGAGTTCGACCACGCGGTCTGAGGGAATCGAGAAGAAGTCCGTCGCATTGGTCGCCTGTTTCGACAGGCCGATGAAGAGCTTGTCCTGCCAGGCCGGCATGCCCGAATTGGGCGAGGGTTTGATCGTGCGCCGCCCCAGAAAGAAGGACGTCGTCATGATATCGAACTTCATGCCCATTTTGCGCAGCGAGGCCAAGGCGGTCGGCAGGCGCGGGCTCTCCATATAGCCATAATGCAGCGTGATCGCGGTGAAATCCGACGACAGCGGCACGATTTCGCAGCGCTTTGACGGCGGCACGCGCGGCGTTGCCTCGGTCACGACCGACATCAGCACCACGCGCTCGTGCAAAACCTTATTGTGTTTCAGATTATGCATCAGAGCCGAAGGCGCGGCATCCGGCGTACTCGTCAGGAAGATCGCGGTACCCGGTACGCGGGTCGGCTTCGATGTTTCGAGCATGCGGATCAATTCATTGATCGGGATCGAATCGCGCCGCGTCTTGCGGGCGAGCAAGCCCGTGCCGCGCACCCAGGTCCACATGATGATCATCGAACAGCAACCGAGCGCCAATGGCATCCAGCCGCCCTCCAGAACCTTGGTAAGGTTGGCGGCGAGAAAGGCGCAATCGATGATGAGGAAGCCCGAGACCATAAGAGCCGCGCCCCAGAGCGGCCAATGCCAGCGCTTCCACACGACGACGAAGGCAAGCGCCGTCGTCACCAGCATGGTGCCCGACACGGCGATGCCATAGGCCGAGGCGAGCGAACTGGAACTCTTGAAGATGAATACGAGACTCAACACGCCGATCAGCAAAAGCCGGTTGACGCGCGGAAGGAAGATCTGGCCTTCCAGCATTTCGGATTTGTGCTGGATTTCCATGCGCGGCAGAAGGCCGAGTTGGATCGCCTGACGCACCAGGGAATAGGCGCCCGTAATCACGGCTTGGCTGGCGATGACGGTCGCGAAGGTTGAAAGGATCACGAGCGGCAGCAGCGCCCAACTCGGCGCCAGCAGATAAAACGGATTGGCAACGGCGGCCTCATTCGACAGAACCAAGGCGCCCTGGCCAAGATAATTCAAGGTGAGCGCCGGCAGGACGAAAAAGACCCAGGCGATTTGAATCGGACGCCGGCCAAAATGGCCCATGTCGGCGTAAAGCGCTTCCGCCCCGGTCACGGCCAGAAAGACGGAGCCCAATACCGCGAAACCCAAAAATCCATGGCTGAACAAAAACCGCAGGCCATGAATCGGATTGAAGGCATAGAGAATACGCGGCGCATCGCCGATATGGGTTATCCCCAAAATGCCGATGACCGCGAAGAAAACCACCATCACCGGGCCGAAGAAAGATGCGACCCGCGCCGTGCCATGGGTTTGTACCCAGAACACCGAGACCAGGATCAAGACGGTGAGCGGTATGACATAGGGCTCGAATTCCGGGGTCACGAGATCGAGACCCTCGATCGCCGACAGCACCGAAATCGCCGGCGTGATGATCGCATCGCCGGAAAACAGCGCGGCACCGGCTACCCCCAAGAAAAACACCGGCGCGGCCCGCCGCCCAAGCGCGCTTTGCGCCAGGGCCATCAGCGATAGGATGCCGCCTTCACCCTTATTGTCGGCGCGCATCAGGAAGAGCACGTATTTCGCCGTCACGGTGAAAAACAGCGCCCAAAGCAAGAGCGACACCGTCCCGATGATGCCCTCATCGGTAATACCGGCATTTTTGCTATGGATCAGCGATTCTCGCAGCGCGTAGAGCGGGCTGGTGCCGATATCGCCATAGACCACGCCGATCGATCCGACCGCCAAAGCGGTAAACGTCGGCTTTAACGGGGGAACGGCTGGGTGGACGGCTGTGAGCCCGTCCGCGACCGGCGGCGGGAGTTGATCTTGCGCGATCTGCGACGCCATCTTTTGTCCTTCGAGGGACTCTTGCGGCAACTTGAGAGCAAGGCTCATGAAGCGTCCGCGCGGAGGCATATAGCGTTTTTATATACGTTAGAGAAGGGGTCTCCTTTATCGGGGGCGATTGATCCCTATTGACCTTAATGCCGCATATGACGGTAGCTTAGCAGCACCATGTCCGGTCGCGCCCGAAATGCGCTTCGGTTCGAAATCCCGTTGTCCACCGGCATTCCACCTGTCATGCAGACTCCATGACTCTTTTTAGCCCCGCGCTTCCGATCGACGCGGTTTTGGACGAGATCGGCGCCTGCCTCACAGCAGGCCGGAACGCCGTCCTTGTCGCGCCGCCTGGCGCGGGCAAGACGACGCGGGTGCCGCTGCACCTTCTCGCCGCTCCCTGGATGGCGGACCGCAAGCTGATCCTGCTCGAACCCCGGCGGCTCGCGGCTCGCGCGGCGGCCGAACGCATGGCATCGACACTCGGCGAAAGGGTGGGCGAGACGATCGGGCTCCGCATGCGTCTCGAAGCGCGGGTTTCGGCCAAAACCCGCATCGAAGTGGTCACCGAGGGCGTTTTCGCCCGCATGATTTTGAACGACCCGGGCCTCGACAAGATCGCGGCGGTTCTCTTCGACGAATTTCACGAACGCTCGCTCGACGCCGATCTCGGCCTGGCGCTAGCGATCGACGTGCAATCGGGCCTGCGCGACGATCTGCGCGTTCTTGTCATGTCGGCGACCTTGGATGCCGCACGGGTTTCGACGCTGCTCGGCTCCTGTCCCACCATCGAAAGCCTGGGGCGAAGCTTTCCGGTCGAGACCATCTATCTCGGCCGCGATCCGCGCGAAAGAATCGAAGACGCTGTCGGAAGGGCGACCATAAGAGCCATGGGAGAAACGGAGGGCTCGGCTCTGGTCTTCCTGCCGGGGCAAAGCGAGATTCGCCGCGTCGCCGCGCTGCTTGAGCCACGATATGCAGGAACCAATGTCGAGATCGCGCCGCTCTATTCGGCGCTTGATAAAAGGGCGCAGGATCAGGCCATCGCGCCAACCGACAAAACCCGACGCAAAATCGTGCTTGCGACCTCGATCGCGGAGACGTCGCTCACGATCGAAGGCGTGCGCATCGTCGTCGATGCCGGGCTCGCGCGCGTGCCGCGCTATGAGCCGGATACGGGCCTGACGCGGCTTGAAACGCAACGGGTCTCGCGCGCGGCAGCCGATCAAAGGCGCGGGCGCGCCGGACGCACCGAGCCAGGCTCTTGCTACCGGCTCTGGGAAGAAGCCGCGACCGGCTCATTCGCGGCTTTCGCAACGCCGGAAATTCTCGCAGCTGACATGTCGGGCCTCGTGCTCGATCTCGCCTCCTGGGGCGTGCGCAATCCGGCCGAAGAGTTGCGCTGGCTCGATCCGCCGCCGCAACCGGCCTTGATCGAAGCGCGCGCACTCTTGCAGGCGCTTGGCGCGATCGAGCCCGACGGCGCTCTTACCGATCACGGCAAGGCGATGAGCGGCTTGGCTCTGCCGCCGCGCCTCGCGCATATGCTGATCAAGGCGGCCGAGAGTGGCGAAGGTTGGCTGGCTTCCGAGATCGCCGCCATTCTCGTCGAACGCGGACTTGGCGGCGACGCGGCAGACCTGACAATCCGGCTCACGGAATTTCGTCGCGACCGCTCGCACCGCGCGGAGGACGCACGGCATCTTGCGCAAAATTTCGCCCGGCAAGCGGGTGCGGGACGACAGATCGCAGGCGACATTTTTCGCGCCGGAGCGCTGCTCGCTTTGGCCTTCCCTGAGCGCATTGCCAAGGCGCGCGGCAAGCCGGGCGAGTTTCTGCTCGCCAATGGCCGCGCCGCCGCCGTCGCGCCGCATGATCCGCTCGCGCGCGAGCCTTTTCTCGCCGTGGGCGAGATAGCGGGTAAAGCCGGCGCCGCGCGCATCCTGCTCGCCGCGCCTTTGAGTCTCGAAGATTTTGAGGCGGCGGCGGGAGCGCGGCTCGAAATGAAGGAAGAGCTTTCGTTCGATCAGGCGCGAGGGGCTCTCACCTTACGAAGGCAAAAGCGCGTCGGCGCCATCGTGCTCGCCGAGCAAAATCTTCAAGTCGTGCCCAATGCCGATACAGCACTGCTGTTGGCAGATGGCATCGCCCGGCGCGGCGTCGCGCGCCTGCCTTGGACAAAAGAACAGATCCAATGGCGTGATCGTATTTCATTTCTGCGCCGGCATGAAGGCGAGGCATGGCCGGATGTCTCGGATGATGCACTCGCGCAAAATGCCAAAACCTGGCTCGCACCCTATCTCACCGGCAAGATCAGTCTTGCCGACATCAAAGCTGACGATCTGCACGCAACGCTTGAAGCGCTTCTGCCTTGGGACATGAAGAAACGGCTTGAGGCCGAAGCGCCCACGCATTTCACAACGCCCGCTGGGTCGCATATCGCGGTGGATTATGCAGCCGAACAAGGACCCACGCTCTCCGTGCGCGTGCAGGAACTCTACGGGCTTTCGACTCATCCGGCGCTGGCCGGCGGGCGTGTGCCGTTGACGCTCGAGCTTTTATCGCCGGCGCATCGGCCGATTCAGATTACGCGCGATCTGCCCGGCTTTTGGCGCGGCTCCTGGGCCGCCGTGAAAACTGAAATGAAGGGACGCTATCCCAAACATCTTTGGCCCGACGATCCCGCCGCCGCGCAGGCGACGACACGGGCCAAGCCGCGAAACACTTCCTTTTGAAGTCCTCGATGATCGAAGTCATGCGATAGACGCACAAGATGCTCACTATGAGCAAGTCCTGATCAAGGAGACTGATAATGAGTTTTGTCGCGATCGTTTATTTCAGCGGCTACGGCCACACGGCCAAACAGGCAGACGCCGTCGCGGAAGGCGTGAAAGCAGCGGGCGCTGAACTGCGAGTCTATCGCATCAGCGACGCCGGCGATCTGCCCGAAGGCACCTTGGAAGAATTGAGCGGCGCCAGCGCGATCATCTATGGAAGCCCGACCTATATGGGATCGGTCGCCTGGCAGTTTAAAAAATTCGCGGACGCGTCGTCGAAAGTCTGGTTTGTCCCGGCCATCCACGTAGCAACTTTGATGATACCTTCAATAAGCAGCGATATCCCGGCGTGGATGCCCGGCACAAGGCCGGGCATGACGGTCAGCTTATGGTCATCTCGAAGGGCGAGGGCGGTTTATTTCGCGGGTGCGCGCAACGCTGGCGATCTATCGCATCAGCGAGATCGCAATGCCGCCTCGTAAGCCAGCCGCACCCAACGCGCCATGATGTCGGGATCGTCGAAGGCATCTTCCGGGATGGACCAATAAGGCATGTTGATCGGCTTGCCCTTCTTGCCCTCATAGAACCAGCGCCGCGCACCGGCCGCTTCGAATTCGGGCGCGCTGATCGCATCGGCTTTCAAAAGCATCTCGTCGCGCACTTCGACGGCAACGATGAGCCCCTTGTGATAGACGCCCTTGCCGCCGAACATACGCTTGATGGTCACCGGCCCGAGCGCGGAAAACATCTCCTCGATCTCGATCGTGTCCATGGCCCGTCCGTAATGCGATCAGCTTTTAAGAGTTCGACGGCGCCAGCAATCCGCGCTTGCGCAGCAGCGGTTCCGGCGTCGGCGCACGGCCGCGGAAGGCTTCGTAGGCTTCGTCCGGCGCACGGCTATAACCCGCCGAATAGACGAAATCATGCAGCTTCTTCGCGGTTTCGGAATCGAAGATGTCGCCCTTTTCCTCGAAGGCGTCGAAACCATCGGCATCGAGAATTTCCGACCACATATAGCTGTAATAGCCGGCCGAATATCCATCGCCCGAGAAGATATGCTGGAAGTGTGGCATGCGATGGCGCATCACGATGCCTTTCGGCATGCCGAGCCTTGCCAGTTCTTCCGCCTCGAAGGCTGCGATATCGATATCCTTCGACTCCGCTGCGAGATGCAGATCGAGATCGACCAGCGCCGAGGCGGTGAATTCGACGGTCGCGAAGCCCTGGTTGAAGAGCCGCGTCGACAGGAGTCGCTCCAGCAGCGGTTCGGGCATGGGCTCGCCGGTCTTATGATGCACGGCGAATTTGCGCAGGATCTCCGGGCGGTCCAGCCAATGTTCGTAAAGCTGTGACGGGAATTCCACGAAATCGCGCGCGACATTGGTGCCCGAGATCATCGGATAGGTGACGTCCGACAACATGCCGTGCAGACCGTGGCCGAATTCGTGAAACAAGGTCCGCGCATCGTCGAAGGAAAGAAGACACGCCTCGCCCGGCGCAGGCGGCGCGAAATTCAAGCAATTGACGACGATCGGCAGGCTGCCGCCGTCGATCTTATATTGCTCGCGGAAATTGCTCATCCAAGCGCCGCTGCGCTTTGAACTCCGCGCATAATAATCGCCGAGGAAAAGCGCGATATCCTTGCCCTCGCGCCGGACGGTCCATGCGCGCGTGTCCTTGTTATAGAGTGGAATATCGTGACGCTCAATGAAGTCGAGGCCAAACAGCCGGTTCGCCGTATAGAACACGGCCTCGATCATCTTATCGAGCTGCATATAGGGCTTCAGCTCGCTCTCATCGAGATCGAATTCGGCCTTGCGGCGGCGCTCGGCGTAATAGCGCCAATCCCATGGTGCGATTTCGAAATTGCCGCCTTCGTCTGCGACCATTTTTTGCAAGGCAGCTTCCTCGGCGAGCGCCTGCAGGCGTGCGGGCTCCCAGACCTTGTGCAAAAGGTCGAGCGCAGCTTGCGGCGTCTTTGCCATCGTGTCCGACAATTGAAAATCGGCATAGGTCTCAAAACCCATGAGACGGGCGCGTTCGGCGCGCAGTTTTACCGTCTCGGCGGCAATGGCGCGATTGTCGGTGGCGCCGCCGCCTTCGCCGCGCGCGGCCCACGCACGAAACGCCTTTTCGCGCAGATCGCGCCGCGCCGAGAATTGCAAAAAGGGCTCGACGCTCGAACGCGACAGAGTGATCACATATTTGCCCGGCAGATCGCGCTCGACTGCCGCAGCGGCGGCCGCTGCCACAAGCGACTCGGGCAGACCGATCAGATCGGCCTCGCTTTCGAGCACGAGCGTGAAGGATTTCTCGTCGGCGAGAACATTCTGGCTGAATTGCGTGCCGAGTGCCGCGAGCCTTTCGCCGATCGCGGCGAGCCGCGTCCGCGCGTCTTGCGGCAGGCCCGCACCCGCCCGCTTGAAGGTCACGAAATAGCGTTCGATGACACGTTTCTGTTCGTCGGATAAGCCAAGCGCGTCGCGCTGCGTGTGAAGCGCCTCGACCTTGCGGAAGAGCTTTTCATTTTGATAGATCGCGCTGCGGTGACGCGAAAGCAAAGGCGCGATGTCGCGCTCGATCGCATCCAGCGTGTCGTCCGTATCCGTGTTGGTAAGATTGAAGAAGACCAGCGATACGCGCTCGAGCGCGCGGCCGCTGCGCTCCAAAGCCTCGATCACATTTGCAAAGGTCGGCGGCTCCGTTGAATCGGCAATGGCGGCGATCTCGGCGCTTTGTTCAGCCAAAGCCGTATCGAAAGCCGGGCGGAATTGCTCCGCCTTCACGAGATCGAAGGGCGGCGCGCCGAAAGGCCCCGTCCACGGGGCGAGAAGGGGGTTTTGCTCCTGGCTGGCTTGCGTCATGACATGATGATCCGGGTGAATGATTTCTCGTGTCATATATAGTATCGGCCCGGCAAATGACCGAAGAATCTCTTTGGTCCAAACTTCCTGCCGCGCGTTTCCAGTTGACATTTGTAGCTTAAAAGCTACAAATAGCCCTGACCGATATCAGGCAGACCGAAACTTATGCGAGATGGTTTCGCCGATTGAAGGACACGGGCGCCAGAGCCCGTATTGATATCCGTATTCGGCGCCTCTCACTCGGCAATCCAGGGGATGTGAAACCGGTCGGGAGCGGGATCAACGAGATGCGCATCGATTATGGCCCTGGTTACCGAGTTTATTATATCGAGAGAAGCGCGACGATCATCCTTCTTCTCTGCGGCGGCAACAAAAGCACTCAAGCGACAGATATCAAGGAAGCAAAGAGGCTCGCGTCGGAATTGGAGGTTTGAACCATGACACTCAAAACGGCGGTATGGGATGCGGCTGAGCATCTTGATACGCCTGAAGCTATTGCAGCCTATCTCGAAGCAGCGTTTGACGATGGCGATCCGGCCTTAATTGCCGCCGTGATTGGCGATGTCGCCCGCGCAAGAGGAATGGCTGAGCTTGCTCGCGAAACGGGCCTTTCGCGCGAGAGCCTCTATAGAACCTTGTCTGGAGACGGTAATCCGTCCTTCGGCACCGTACTCAAAATTCTTCAAACATTTGGAGTTCGCCTCGAAGCAAAACCGGTGGAGGCGAAAGCGGCTACGAAATCGCGGCGAAAAGGCCGACCGGTCGCTACAGCGTAAGGGGTGAGGCTCCCTGGAGAAGCGCCATGAAATTTCGAGGCCTGATCCAGGCGGCTCTTATTCAAATTTTGCTTTTTTGCGCACCGCCTTTGGCTCATGCGGAGGATACGCCTGCGCCCGCAACACAAGGCTGCGTTCTGCCGGCCAAACGCATGGAGCGGCTCGAATTGGTGTTCGGACTGGCGGGCAAGCCGGGCCGCGTCGCGTCCCACGCCTGGGACGCCTTTATGGAGCGCGAAGTGACGCCGCGCTTTCCCGACGGCCTCACCGTTTTCGACGGCTACGGGCAATGGCGCAATAAACGCGGCACAATCAGCAAGGAATCCTCGCGGCTTTTGCTCATATGGTATGAAAAAGACGCGACGACCGAGACCAAGATCGAGGCGATCCGCGCCGCCTATAAGCGCCGCTTTCACCAGGACTCGGTGCTGCGCGCGGATGAAATCTCCTGCGTTTCCTTTTAAAATGGCGTGGCAAGACGGCGCTGGCAGACCTACATAGATCGCGGAGAGACCTATGCCCAAAACCATTTCGATCAGTTTGCCGCATGATCTCGGCACCGAGGAAGCCAAGCGCCGCGTCCAGGATCAGCTCGAACGTCTGCGCAAGGAATATGTCGACAAGGTCGGCCAATCGCAGGTGAATTGGGCCGGCGATCAGGCCAAGGTCGATGTCTCGGCACTCGGTCAGGCAGCGAGCGCGACTATCGACGTTCTGCCCGACACATTGCGCATCGAGGTCGAGCTGCCATGGGTTTTGGCGGCGCTCTCCACCAGGGTCCAAAGCTTTATGACGTCGCATGCCTCGGACGCTTTGCGTCTGACCCACACGAAATAAAGCTTCACCTTTTCCATATCAGCCGCCGCAGGCTCTGCACGTAAAAGTCGGGTCGCGATCCGGCGGCCAAGCTTCCGAAAGACTTTCGCGCATAGGATGAGCGCTCCAGACTTAATATAAATTATTATATAGCTTTATGCGCCCCGTGTCACCTCTCGCGGCGAAAATCAGGGTTCAAGAGAGGAGACCGCCCTGCTTGGCCGCGAGCGGATTCTCCGTCAGCGCCTGGCGATCGGCGCGATCCGGTGCGGGAATGCCCATCGCCGCATTCCACAGACCTTCGACGAAGCCCGGCTGGATGTCTTTCAGAATGAAGACCATGCGGGTCGCATGATCGTCGTCCGGCCAGGCATCGAGCCTTTGCGGCGCATGAAACACATGCTGCACGCCATGCACGATCAGTGGCCGCGCGGGATCATCGGCCAAAGCGACAATGCCTTTGACGCGCAAAAGATTGGCGCCATAGGCATTGCGCATGAGTTCCAAAAACAGATCGAGCCCTGCGGGTTCGACGAGCGGCGCGAAACGCAGGCAGAAGGCCGCGATGCGCGCATCGTGACGGTTGACGTCCTGGTGCGCATGGGCGTGATCGTGGTGGCCATGCTCGCGCCCTTGATGATCATGCCCGTGATGGTCGTGACCGTCTTCGAACGCCTCCGCGTTCAGCCAATGGCGGACATTGGGTATCTTCCCGTCAATATCGTAGAGCCCTGCATCGAGAAGGCGCGAGGCTGTCGCTTGACCTGATGCCGCATCGAGCAGAAGCGCTCCCGGATTGAGTTCGGCGAGGCGCGCCTGCAGCGCATCGAGGCGAGGGCGATCGGCCCCGGAAACGAGATCCGATTTGGCGAGCACCAGCCGGTCGGCGACCGCTGCCTGTTTCACCGCTTCCTCATGCGCATCGAGTGTGGCTGCCCCATTCACCGCATCGATCAACGTGATGACGCCCTCAAGCCGGAAACGCAGCATGAGATAGGGATGAAACATGATCGTTTGCAGGATCGGCGCCGGATCGGCCAATCCCGTCGTCTCGATGATCACACGTTTGAACGGCGCGATGCGATCATTGTCGCGGCGGCGCAAAAGATCTTCAAGCGTCTCGATGAGGTCGCCGCGGATCGTGCAGCAGAGGCAGCCCGACGACAAAAGAATCATGTCGGAATCGATCTTCTCGATCAGGAGGTGATCGAGGCCGATCTCGCCGAATTCATTGATGATGACGAGCGTGTCCGCAAGCACCGGATCCTTCAGAAGGCGGTTCAAGAGTGTCGTCTTGCCGGCGCCGAGAAAGCCCGTGATGACGGTCAGGGGAAAAGGCGGCGGCGGCCGTCTGGCTAATTCGGACATGATGGCGGTTCCAGAGCGGGTTCAGACCGGCATCTATGCACGAGAAGCCCGCATTGCGATCCATTTCACCTGCAAAACCGCGCAACAAAACGTGCGCCTGTTCATTGCTTGGCGGCGGCTTGGCCCTTATTGGTTTTCACCTTCGCTTGGGCTACGGCATGATCCTTGGCGTGGAGGGTTTTCGCGGTCTCTTTGGCTTTGGCGGGCTTCGGCTTATCCGCATGCGCCTCTTTGACCGAGTGCTGTTTCACCGAAGCCTTTTTAGCCTTGCCCTTTTTGGGATGGGTATCGTCCGCCTCGCCGCCAGCACCTTCGAGCATTTTCGCAGCGATCTTCTTATTCACGGGCTTTTCGGCGACAGCCTTTGGCGCATGGCGCCCCTTGATCGGCAGAGCCGTCGGGTCGGGGGCGAGCGGCGTTTTGGCGGTAGCGGCGGGCAATGTTGCCGCATAGGCGCTGGCCTGCTCAGGCGTCGGCTCTGTTCCGACGGCCGAATGCGGCGGCCGCGCTTGCGCAACGGGTCCGATATAGCCCGCCATCGGGCCAATATAGACCGGGACCGGCGAAAAGACCGGCGCCGGCACCAGATCGATTCGCGTCAGGACCGGCGTCGTATGGAAGGGCGTGTTCGTCACGAAGGGAAACGAGCGCTGGCCCGCCGGATTGGCGGCCGGTCCCGCTTCGGCGACGAGCGGCGCCGTCAACTGCGCGATTTCGGCATTAAATTGCACGATCGCCTTGCCGCGGCGGCGGCAGATCTGATCGCGCATGTCCGGCGCGTTCGTCCCGCCTGCGGGCCCGAGATTGTCCAAGGACGCAATGGCGTGATCGACACCGCCAAAGCCGCGGTCGAACAGAGCGGAGACCTTCTGCGTCCGCAGCGGCACGGTCGGCGCGCCCATGACGACGACGATCAACCTTTGGCTGCCGCGCGCGGCGCTGGCGACAATGTTAAATCCCGCCGGACAGGTGAAGCCCGTCTTCATACCTTCGGCACCCGGATAACGCCCGAGAAGATTATTGTGATTGGTGATGACCTCGGACCCCAGAGCCAAGGCACCGAGATTGAAGAGATCGATATGCTCTGGGAAGGTTTTGTAAAGCGCCCGGCCGAGTATCGCCATGTCGCGCGCCGACGACACATGGCGCGGATCGGGCAGGCCATTCGGATTGACGAAATGCGATTCCTGCATGCCCAATTGAGCTGCCGCCGCATTCATATCCTCGGCGAAGGCTTCGACCGAGCCCGATACGCCTTCCGCGACGGTGACGGCGAGATCGTTCGCCGAGCGCACCATCAACATCTTGAGCGCATTGTCGAGAGTGACTTCGGTGCCCGCTGCGAAACCCATTTTGGACGGCGGCATCGAAACCGCGCGCGGCGAAACGACCAAGGGCGTGTCCAGCGCGATCTTGTGGTCGCGCACGGCCTGCAGGGCCACATAAACCGTCATCAATTTGGTAAGCGAGGCCGGAAACCAGGGCTCCGTCGCCTCTTGCTGGTAGAGAACCGCGCCTGAGGCGACGTCGACGACGAGGGCCGGCGCCGCTTCGGCAGAGAGAGCCAAGGGACCGCACAACCAACCCGCTGTGAAGACATTCGCCGCAAGAGCGAAAGCCGCAAAACGGAGCATCCGACTTCCAGCGTTTGAACGGCCCATCACATGATCCTGAACGATCGAAAGGCTTCGGCAACGCAGAATAGCGCCAATGCCTTCCTACCGTGCTCCGGCCAAATTGAAAAGGGACTAGCCGGATACTCCAGCACCCTTTGAGGCCATCTGTTTGAAAATCAGCCCAATTGGTTCGATCACCTATACGTATTAGGGCATATGCTCTCTAAGATCAGCCCGATTTTCATGGCAAGTTTGAGACATCGCGGATCGATGTCTCTCACATTGGCGTTTGCTTTAATTCGAAGATGCTGAATTCTCCGGCGGGATTATTCGCCAGGGGCTTTGGCTTCGATCGACAGTGCATGCACGGTGTCGTTCAGCTCGGCCTGCAAAACAGAATTGATGGTACGATGACGGTCCACTCGGCTCTTGCCAGCGAAGGCTTGCGAGATCACTTTAACTTGGAAATGCGTTCCGCCATCGCCATGCGCCCGGCCGGGGCTCATCGCGGCATGCGCATGACCGGCGTGCTTATGCGATTCATCGATGACTTCAAGCAGGCTCGGGGCCAAAGCGGCTTCAAGTTTGCTTTTGATTCGCTGTGCCATTGTGGCTTCGGCGTGTTCGCTCATTTTTTAGACTCCTCATCAAACCGGCTCGGTTCGTTCATTTTTCATTTTATCGCTTCGAGCGCCTTGCGGCCACCCCAAAGAGCTTCATAATGGACGACATGGATTTGAATTCTCGACTCTTCGATCGCATCAGGGTCAAGCCTGCGCGAAAACAAACCGTACAAACCAATCAGGTGCGCTGCGATCATCCAGGTTGTAACGAACCTGGAGCATTTCGCGCGCCAATGGGACGATTGCGCGAGGGGCAATATTTCAGCTTTTGCCTCGATCATGTGCGCGAATACAACGCCTCCTACAATTATTTCAACGGGATGACCGCCGAAGACGTCGCCGTTTACCAAAAAGAAGACGTGGTCGGCCATCGCCCGACCTGGTCGATGGGGGTGAACCGCAGCCGTAGCGGCTTCCGGGAGGAGGGTGACGATCCGTCGCGGACCTCGGATCCGCTTGGCTTGTTCCGCTCGCGGATGCGGCAGGCGGCCGAGCCAGCGCCCAAGCCAAGGACCGGCGTCGCTGCTCTTAAAGCCTTGGATCAATTGGGACTTGACGACGGAGCAGATGCGCCAACGATCAAGACCCGCTATAAGGATCTGGTCAAACGTCTCCACCCGGATGCCAATGGCGGCGACCGGTCGAATGAAGACAAATTGCGGGAAATCATCCGCGCCTATAATTATCTAAAGTCGGTCAAGCTCGCCTGAATCTTGCTTCGGCGCCTTGAGGCATAATGTCAGGCATTTCAGCGGTGCCGAGTTGCGACCGAGTTTACAACAGCGTTCCGGGTTTCGGCACATGCTGGCGCGACTCCCGTCCGAAGGAGGATGAATGCAAAGCGCAGCAGCGTCAGGCGGGGTGAGTGGCCTGCCCGACATGAAAATATCGGTTCGTCAGGTTTTCGGAATCGACACCGACCTTGAGGCCCCGGCCTATTCCACAGCCGAAGAACATGTTCCCGACACCGATCCCGATTATATTTTCGATCGCGATACGACACTTGCCATTCTCGCGGGGTTCATCAAGAACCGCCGCGTGATGGTGACCGGCTATCACGGCACCGGCAAGTCGACGCATATCGAGCAGGTGGCCGCACGGCTCAACTGGCCTTGCGTGCGCATCAATCTCGACAGCCATGTCTCACGCGTCGATCTCGTCGGCAAGGACGCGATCGTCCTGAAGGACGGCAAGCAGGTCACAGAGTTCAAGGACGGCATCCTGCCCTGGGCGCTGCAAAACAATATCGCGCTTTGCTTCGACGAATATGACGCCGGCCGGCCGGATGTGATGTTCGTCATTCAGCGCGTGCTCGAAGTTTCGGGCAGGCTCACGCTTCTCGATCAGAGCCGGGTTATCCGTCCTCATCCGGCCTTCCGCTTGTTTTCGACGACGAATACGATCGGGCTTGGCGATACGTCCGGCCTTTATCACGGCACGCAGCAGATCAATCAGGGCCAGATGGACCGCTGGTCGATTGTCGCGACGCTGAATTATCTGCCGCACGACAAGGAAGTCGAAATCGTCCTCGCCAAGGTCAAATCCTATCAGCAGACCAAGGAAGGCCGCGACGCGATCAACAAGATGGTGCGTGTCGCCGATTTGACCCGCAACGCCTTCATCGCCGGCGATCTTTCGACCGTTATGAGCCCACGCACGGTGATCACCTGGGCCGAGAATGCCGAAATTTTCGGCGACATCGGTTTCGCTTTCCGGCTCACGTTCCTAAATAAGTGCGATGAATTGGAGCGCACGCTCGTCGCCGAATTCTATCAGCGCTGCTTCGGCCAGGATCTGCCCGAAAGCGCTGTGAATGTGGTGATGAGCTAGCTAACCCTGCCGATGAAGGCGGCACCTTCTCCCGACCAAACTCGGGCTTGCCCGAGTTTGGCATTCTCAAAGACGCAAGTCGGGCAAGCCCGGCTTGCTTGCGGGAGAAGGTGCCGAGCGAATGCGAAGCGGATGAGGGGCTAAACCCTTCCGCCGACAGAGCGTAACCCCTCACCCGGCCAGCTCCGCTGGCCACCCTCTCCCACAAGGGGAGAGGGGTTCGCACGACCGTTGAGCCTAATGACTTCGAACTCAAAGCCGCCAAGCAAGGCCGAAGCGCCGCAGGAGCCCTTCAAACGGGCCTTGGCCGGCTGCATGCGCGCGCTGTCGCACATGCCGCAGCTCGAAGTCGCCTATGCGTCGGAACGGCCGAACCTCATCCGTACGGGCACGACTGCGAAAGCCCGCCTGCCCGAACCGGCGCGCAAGCTCGATCCGCGCGAGGCCTCGATCTTGCGCGGCCACGCCGATTCGATGGCGCTCCGGCTCGCCTGCCACAACACCGATATTCACCGGAAGCT
Organism: Methyloferula stellata AR4; assembly: GCF_000385335.1. NCBI lineage: Bacteria > Pseudomonadati > Pseudomonadota > Alphaproteobacteria > Hyphomicrobiales > Beijerinckiaceae > Methyloferula > Methyloferula stellata. The sequence continues at coordinate 688,054 of NZ_ARWA01000001.1, forward strand.
TCTCCCGCAGGCCTCTGCGGCCCGCGCGGTCTTCGATGCCGTCGAACAGGCGCGCGTCGAAGCCATTGGCTCACGGCGCATGCAGGGCGTTGCCAATAATCTCGATGCCATGCTCGACGATCGCTATTATCGCAGCCGCGCATCCGAAGTGACGGCGCGCGCCGATGCACCGCTCGAAGACGCCGTCGCCATGATCGTGCGCGAGCGGCTCACCGGCCGCAAACCGCCAAAAAATGCGCAAAAGCTCGTCGACCTCTGGCGCCCCTGGGTCGAGGAACGCGCAAAAAGCGATCTCGACAGGCTCGGCACGGCGATCGAAGACCAGGCGGCTTTTGCGCAAGCGGTTCACAAGCTTCTCAGCTCGCTCGAAATGGGTGAGGAAGGCAGCCTCGGCCAGGACGAAAACGACGAGGACCTGCCGCAGGATCAGGCCGACGAGGGCGATGCCGGCCTCAATAATGACGGCGAAGAAGACCAGACCGCCGAGGCCATGCAGTCGGAGCAGACGGACTCGGCCGAGGAGTCTTTGGACGACGGCACGACCGAATCGGCCGAGGCGCCTTCCGGAGAATTCGAAGAAGACGCCGAATATGCCGACGCGGAACAAGGCTCCGAGTCGCGCCGCCAGCCGTCGCCAGGCAAAACCGAACCGCGGCTGCAAGACTATAAGGCTTTCTCGAAACGCCATGACGAAACCGTCATGGCCGAAGACCTCTGCGATGCCGACGAACTCGACCGGCTGCGTGCCTATCTCGATAAGCAATTGCAAAATCTCTCGTCGATCGTCTCGCGTCTCGCCAACCGCCTGCAACGCCGGCTGATGGCGCAGCAAAACCGCTCGTGGGAATTCGATCTCGAAGAAGGCATGCTCGATGCCTCGCGCCTGCCGCGCGTCGTCATCGATCCGCAGCAGCCCTTGTCCTTCAAACGCGAGAAGGACACCGACTTCCGCGATACGGTCGTGACCTTGCTCCTCGACAATTCCGGCTCGATGCGCGGGCGGCCGATCACGGTTGCCGCGACCTGCGCCGATATTCTGGCCCGCACGCTGGAGCGCTGCGGCGTGAAAGTGGAAATCCTTGGATTTACGACCCGCGCGTGGAAAGGCGGCCAGGCGCGCGAGGCCTGGCTGCAGGCGGGCAAGCCGCCGAACCCGGGCCGGCTCAACGATCTGCGCCATATCATCTACAAATCCGCTGATGCGCCCTGGCGGCGGGCGCGCAAGAATCTCGGCCTGATGATGCGCGAAGGCCTGCTCAAGGAGAATATCGACGGCGAGGCGCTCGATTGGGCGCACAAGAGATTGCTGGCCCGGCCCGAGCAGCGCAAGATTCTGATGATGATCTCCGACGGCGCGCCGGTCGATGATTCGACGCTCTCGGTCAATCCCGGCAATTATCTCGAGCGGCATTTGCGCCAGATGATCGAAGAGATCGAGACGAAATCGCCAGTCGAACTCATCGCCATTGGCATAGGCCATGATGTGACGCGCTATTATCGCCGCGCGGTGACGATCGTCGATGCGGAGGAGCTCGGCGGCGCGATGACCGACAAGCTCGCCGAGCTCTTCAGCGAGAAGGGCGATGCGCAGCCCGCAAGTGGGCGGCGCGGCTATGCGCCGGGCAAGACCGGCGTCGCACCTACCCTGCACTGAGCGGCCATCCAGTCTTCGCGAATGACGGAAACGGCGCTTGTCATAGGAACAGCAGATTGATCTGATACGCGGCAAAGCTTGATATTATTCGCCGAGTTTTCCGATGACGCGCTTTTTAGCTGGATTTTTGACCCTCGGCGCTCTGTTCGCGGGCATCCCCTTGGCCGCCGCACAGGACGCACCAAAGCCGGTACCCGGTCTCGACAAGATCAACCATATTATCGTCATTTATCTCGAGAACCGCAGCTTCGACAATCTCTATGGATTGTTTCCAGGTGCCGATGGTCTCGCCAACGCTGGCGCCACGGCGACGCAGGTCGGCAAAGACGGCAAAGTGCTCGAAACCCTGCCGCCGGTGATGAACACCAATCCGAAGGTGCCGATCGTCGACACGCGCTTTCCCGCCAATCTGCCGAATGCGCCGTTTCGCGCCGAACCCTATGTCGGGCCGGAACAGACCACGGGCGATCTGGTGCACCGTTTCTACCACGAGCAATTGCAGATCGACGACGGCAAGATGGACAAGTTCGCCATTTGGTCGGATGCCGGCGGCCTTGTCATGAGCACTTATGATGGCAGCAAATTTCCGCTGTGGGATTATGCCAAGCGCTACGTGCTGATGGATCATTTTTACCATGCGGCTTTCGGCGGCTCGTTCCTCAACCATTTCTGGACGATTTGCGCCTGCACGCCGCGTTTCGAAAACGCGCCTGCGGAGCTTGTCGCCACGCTCGATGAAAATGGCGTGATCACCAGCGACAAAGCCGATAATGCCGTGACGCCTGATTTTTATGCGGTCAATACGTTGCAGCCGAAGCTCGGACCGCATGCGCAAAGCGTCCCCGAGGCTAAATTATTGCCGCCACAGGACATGCCGAATATCGGCGACAGGCTCAGTGAAAAAGGCGTGCCCTGGGCCTGGTATTCGGGCGGCTGGAACGATGCGCTGGCAGGCAAGCCAGACCCGCTGTTTCAATTCCATCATCAGGCCTTCGCCTTCTTTGGCCGCTATGCCAATGGCACAGAAGACAGCAAGGCACATATCAAGGATGCGCTCGATTTCACCGCAGGAATCGAGAAGGGCCAGCTTCCTGCCGTGACCTTCTATAAGCCGATCGGCGAATTCAACGAACATCCGGGCTATTCGACGGTGCTCGCCTCCGAGCGCTATGCCGCCGATCTCGTGAAACTGATCGAAGACAGTCCTCTCTGGAAGGACACGCTCATCGTCATCACTTACGATGAGAATGGCGGCCTTTGGGATCATATGGCGCCGCCGAAGAAGGACCGTTGGGGTCCGGGCGTGCGGGTGCCGACGCTCGTCATTTCGCCTTTCGCCAAGAAAGGCTTCATCGATCATACGGACTATGACACGACGGCGATTCTGAAATTGATCGAAACCCGTTTTGGGATCGTGCCGCTCGGCGAGCGCGACGCGGCCGCACCCGATATGACGAATGCACTCGATTTGAATTGAGCAGGCATAAGCCGCTTGGTCATCGTCATTGCGAGGAGTGAAACGACGAAGCAATCCATGTGGCAACTTTCCCGGATTGCTTCGCTGCGCTCGCAATGACGCTAGGTCTTGACCTACCGCGTCTTGATGAAATCGACAAAAGCTCTGAGCGGCGCGGGCATATGTTTGCGGCTCGGATAATAGAGAAAAGGCCCGGGAAAGCGCGGCGACCAATCGGCCAATAGTTCGACAAGTTCGGCTTTATCCAGGTAGGGGCGTAGAAACTCTTCGAATGAATAGATGAGACCGAGGCCCGCTAGGGCCGCGCCGATTTCGAGTTCACCCATTGTGGCGATCATCGGGCCTTCCGGGCTGACACGGACGATCTCGCCGTCGCGCTCGAATTCCCAGGTCGAGATGAGGACGCCGCTCAGGAAGCGATGCCGGATACAAGGGTGATCCAAGATTTCCCGCGGCTCTTTCGGCGCACCGCGCGCTGCGATATAGGCGGGCGAGGCTGCCAGCACGAAGCGCTGAACGCTCGGGCCGATCGGCACGGCAATCATGTCCTTTTCGATCCGCTCGTCGTAACGGATGCCTGCGTCAAAGCCAGCGGCGAGCACGTCGATGAACGTATCGCTCGCCGTCACGTCGAGCGTAATGCCCGGATGGGCGATGAGAAAACGCGTCGCAATCGGCGGCAGAATTTCCCGCGCCACAATGGTCGGCACGTTGAGCTTGAGCGTGCCGCGCGGGCTGTCGCGAAACTGATTCACCGCATCGAGCGCGCCTGAAATATCGCCAAGCGCCGGTGCCAGACGCTCGAGCAAATGCGCGCCAGCCTCCGTCGGCGTCACGCTGCGCGTCGTGCGATTGAGAAGCCGTACGCCCAATCGCAATTCGAGGCGCCGCAGGGCCTCGCTCAGCGAGGAGGGCGAAACGCCGCGCAATTTGGCGGCGCCGCGAAAGCTGCGCGCTTGCGCGACGGCAACGAAAGCATCGAGATCCGCAAGATCCATGTCAGCCATTGTTTCGTTTTTAGCACAGGCTGTTCTCAAAAGAACGTATTATCGTACAGCTCGTAGACCCCACCTTTAGGCTGTTCGCAATGGCTTTTCGAAAACGGGGTTCACGATGGAAATTTTGCAATTGGGCGCGGCTGGACCGCGCGTGTCGGCCATGGGTCTTGGCTGCATGGGCATGTCGGACCTTTACGGCCCTTCGGATCGGTCGGAGAGCATAGCGACGATCCATGCCGCGCTCGACGCGGGGATCACGCTTCTCGACACCGGCGATTTCTATGGCATGGGCCATAATGAAATGCTGATCGGCGAAGCGGTGAAAAGCGTGCCGCGCGATCGCTTCCAGGTCAGCGTGAAATTCGGCGCCATGCGCGATCCGGCGGGTGGCTGGCTCGGCTTCGATGGCCGGCCCGCCGCTGTGAAGAATTTCTTGGCTTACACGCTGCGCCGGCTCGGCCTCAACTATATCGACATCTATCGCCCGGCGCGGCTCGATCCCAACGTTCCGATCGAGGATACCGTCGGCGCTATCTCCGACATGGTGAAAGCTGGTTTCGTCCGCCATATCGGCCTGTCGGAGGTGGGCGCGGAAACCATCCGCCGGGCCGCGGCCGTTCATCCGATCGTGGATCTTCAAATCGAATATTCGCTGATCTCACGCGGCATAGAAGATAAGATCTTGCCCGTCTGCCGCGAACTCGGCATCGCCATCACGGCCTATGGCGTGCTCTCGCGCGGACTCATCAGCGGGCATTGGCAGAAGCCCGCGGGCGCGACCGACTTTCGCGGCTACAGTCCGCGCTTCCAGGAAGGCAATGTCGAGAAGAACCTGGCGCTCGTCGAGCAGCTCCGGGGGCTGGCCGAAGCAAAAGGCGCCAGCGTCGCGCAAATCGCGATCGCCTGGGTGGTGGCGCAAGGCAAGGACATCGTGCCGCTCGTCGGAGCCCGCCGCCGCGACCGGCTGACAGAAGCCTTGGGCGCGCTCGATGTGATGCTGACGCCTGAAGATCTCGCGGCGATCGAACGCGTGGTGCCGAAAGGCGCCGCCGCCGGCGAGCGCTATGCAACCGAGCAGATGGCCATGCTCGACAGCGAACGCGTCTGAGCGGGTCGCGAGACGGTTACATTGGCAAATTGGAGGCGCGGCCGAACAGGCTCGCGCCTTCATAGCCTGAGGCAAGCGGTCGACGGAAAGCGAAGGAAGCTTACGCCTCGGCGGCTTTCGCTTTGGCGATTTCGGATTTGATCTTTTTGGCGCCGAGCGACAATTCGCTCTCGCTGGCCTTGATCAGAAAGGCATCGAGGCCGCCGCGATGTTCGACCGAGCGCAAGGCCGCGGCCGTCACGCGCAGACGGAAGGGCCGCTGCAAGATTTCGGATTGCAGCGTGACATTGCAGAGGTTCGGCAGGAATCGCGTCCGCGTCTTGCGATTGGAGTGGCTGACGAGATTGCCGGTCAAAACGGCCTTACCCGTCAAATCGCAACGGCGTGACATCGAATTCTTCCTTATAGTCTAAGCGCGGGAGCCTGACCCGAAGCGCGGAAACCCGTCTCCAGCGGATCGGGCGAGAGCGCAGTCTCTAAGCGAGGAGAGCCGCCGCGTCAAGGTTTTCCGAACTTTTTAAGACGGAGCAGGACCCGCCTCAGACGGCTCCTGCTCCCGTTTAACATTCTGTTTTAAGGCAGGATTTCGAGGCCGCGCCCTAAGCCCGGCCGGTCAGAGCCAGAATGATGACGATCAGAAGGATAAGGCCGAGGCCGCCGGACGGGTAATACCCCCAACCGGAGGAATAGGGCCAAGCCGGCAGACCACCAATCAACGCCAAAATCAGAAGAATAATCAGAATTGTATAGAGCATTTCGGAAACCTCATGCAGATCAGCCCGGCGCCTCAGCCCGCCAAGCTCGTATGCATCACAATCCCGAAAAGCGGCTCCGGTTCCGCCGCGCCCAGCTTTGAAGCGCGATCGCTTCAAGTTAAACCGCAATCGCGCTTTAAGCTTTTGTTTCGACGCATGATCTTGATCCGAAAAGTCTGCAACTTTTCGGGATCATGCTCTAGTGCCAGGGCCGGAGCGCGCGCGCCTTTTCCTCGAAATGCTCGATCTTTTTCGCCTTTTCCATCGTGAGGCCAATGTCGTCGAGGCCATTCAAAAGGCAATGTTTGCGGTGCGGATCGATGTCGAATTTGACGGTGCCGCCGTCCGGGCCGCGCACTTCCTGGGCCTCGAGATCGATGGTGAGCGTCGCATTGGCGCCGCGCTCGGCATCGTCCATCAGCTTGGCGAGATCCTCAGGCGAGACCTTGATCGGCAAGATCCCGTTCTTGAAGCAATTGTTGTAAAAAATATCCGCGAAACTCGTCGAGATCACGCAGCGGATGCCGAAATCGAGCAGAGCCCAAGGCGCGTGCTCGCGCGATGAGCCGCAGCCGAAATTATCGCCGGCGACAAGAACCTGCGCCTTGCGATAGGCCGGCTTGTTCAAGACGAAATCCGGATTTTCCTTTCCGTCTTCCGTAAAGCGCATCTCGTGAAAGAGCCCAGCGCCAAGGCCCGTGCGCTTGATGGTTTTCAAATATTGCTTCGGGATGATCATGTCGGTGTCGACATTGGTGATCTTCAGGGGCGCCGCAACGCCGGTCAGCGTCGTAAACTTGTCCATTCTCTCCCAATCCTCGTTCCGAAAGACCAAATAACGCGCGGCCTAACTTATGTCACGCCCGGAACCTTTGCGGCGGCCCGCCCGTTCGGCCCAAGAGGAGGGGAGACGGAAATGCCCGACATATCCAGGTCCGAGGCGGATCGCCGCAAGGTCTTCGACCTCATCAAGGATATAGGCATTGCGCTCCTGACGACGCATGGCGCCGATGGCCGGCTCCATTCGCGGCCGCTCGCCGCGTCGCAAAAGCATTTCGACGGCAAACTCTGGTTCATCACACAGGAGGGCTCGCCCAAAATCTCCGAGCTTCTCGCCGATCCGAACGTGCTCGTCGCCTATTCCGATCCTAAGAGCCAGCGCTATGTTTCCATTTCCGGGACTGCGGAAATCCGCGTCGATCCCGCCAAGGTCAGGGAGATATGGGATGCCAATCAGCGGCTTTGGTTTCCCAAAGGCCCCGACGAAGACGATATTCGCCTGATCTGCGTCACGGTCGAAAGCGCCGAATATTGGGACCGGCCGACGATGCCGCTCATCTATGCCTATCATTATATCAAGACCCGGCTGACCGGCCGGCCGGCCGATCTCATCGGCGAAAACAAAGTGGTCTATTTCTGAGCTCGCGCCCTCCGCGATCAGGCCTGCTCGATCGCATGCATATCGTCGTCGGAAAGCCCGAAATGATGGCCAATCTCATGGACGAGGACATGAGTGACGATGTCGCCCAGACTCTCCTCGTGCTCGGCCCAGAAATCGAGAATGGGCCTTCGATAAAGCCATATCATATTCGGCATTTGACCCGTTGCCACGCCCGTGCCGCCTTGCGCGAGGCCACGCCCCTGGAAGAGACCCAGAAGATCGAATTCGGTCTCGCATTCCATCAAATCGAGCGTGTCGTCGTCGGGAAAATCATCGACCTGGATGACGAGATCCTCACAGAGCTTGCGGAAACGCTCCGGCAAATGCGCATAGGCCACCTCTGCCAGAGTTTCGAAATCGGCCAGCGACGGCGCCTTAATTGCGTTCCAGTCGGGACCATGACCGTTCAAGCCGCTTGTTTCATTCGCCATGCCATCCCCTTCCAGCTTTTGCCGGAGCCATTCGATCGCGCCGCCTGATCCGCACATATAGCGCGCCGGCGCCGCCATGCGGTCGTGTCGCTTCTTCAAAACCGATCACAATTGAGCGCAGTTCGGGTGCGCTCAGCCAATGCGGCACGCTGCGGCGCAAGACGCCGCCTTGCTCGAACGGATCGGCCGAAGCCCGCTCGCCCTTGCCGGTGATGACGAGGACAAGTTTAGCGCCGTCGCGCTGCGCCGTGTTCAAAAAGTGCCGCAGCGCGCCAAAGGCCGTGTGCTGATGCATGCCGTGAAGATCGAGAACCGCGTCGACGCCGGCCCTGCCTTGCGAGAGTTTCGCCTTCAGCCGCCGCTCGACGCCGGCCAAAGCCGGAAGCGCCGGGGCCTTGGCCGAAGGCGCAGGCTGAGTCCGCTCCGCAGTCTGCGCCGGTCCAGCCTCAATGGAGAGTTCGATCTCGACGACTGCTGGTTCCTTTGGAAGATGCGGCAGGCTTTTGCCATGCCGGGGCGTCACGCTGCGCGCGACCTCGATCCAAAGCTCGATTTCTTCATCGGTCAGGGACCGCGCGCGCGGCGACCGATGAACGGACTGGCCTTTCTTCATGACGATCCGTCGAGATCGCGCGGAAGCAGCACCGTGAATTCGGCTTTATGCCTGATCGCACCTGCGAGCGCGCCCGCCGCATCGCCGGAACCAAAATAAAGATCGCCGCGCGCGGCGCCGACGATGGCCGAACCCGTATCCTGCCCGATCATCAGCCGGCGAAATTTCGATGAAGCCGGCGACTGCCAAGGGATCTCCGCATCGATCCACATCGGCAAGCCATAGGGCCAGATGGCACGATCCAGGGCGATCGACCGGAAAGCGGTCAGGCTGACGCCCTGGCCGCCTATAGGACCCTCCTCGGGCCGCAATACCTCCGTCAAAGCGAAGAAAATATAGGATTTATTGCGCAACATGAGCGCAGCACCGGCCTCGCCCGGTCCTTGACCCTGTGTCCTGATCCAGTCCTTCAGCCCGGTGAGACCGGCCTTTTCCGGCGGGATATCATGTTCCACGACGAGAATCCGGCCAATCGACGTATAGGGATGACCATTGCGCCCCGCGTAAGTCAGCCGGACCTCTGCCCCGTCGCGCAGTTTGACGCGTGCCGAGCCTTGCACATGAATGAAGAAGGCCTCGACCTTATCCTTCACCCAGACGAGCGGTTTCACCCGGCCTTCGAGTGCCCCCGCATCGATCGCGGCGCGATCTGGATAGGGCTCCAAAAATGGCGCCGCGGCACCTGCGAGGCTTTCGCTTTGCCGCAAATCGACGAGACTGTCGGGCCGGCCTAGGATCGGCGCGGCAAAATCGGGATGCGGTGCCAAGGACCCTTCGACGACCGGCTCGTAATAGGCGGTGACGAAACCGGCGCCCGAGGCCGTCTTCGGCCGGATGCGATGCGGCGCGAAAAATGTCTCGAAGAACTGCCGCGCCTCCCGCGCATTCGAAGCAGGCTCGGCGAGCGCCTTGAGGCAGACGGTCTTCAGGAAGGAAGGCGCCGGATCGGCGGCCGGGCGCAAAGCCGGCTCGTTTTCGACGATCGCCTTGCAGGAGACTAAAAAGGCGCGAAAGGCCGCGTGGCAATCCTCGCCGTCAAATCCGTCGAGCGCCGCGAAAGGCACTGCGTCTTGCGACATCTCGGGAGGCGTGAGGAAACCGCGAATCATCGTCAACCCCGATATGGGTCAGTGGCGGCTTTCCGTGGCGATCAGTTTCCAATTCGGATCGCGCGAGCTGGTATCGCGGGCAAAGGTCCAAAGATCATTGACATCGATGACCTTGTCCGCGGCGCCGTCGATGACCGCGCCGGTCTTGTCGCGCGTGACCGTGATCAGCTTGACCGCGAAAATCACACTGACCTGCGCCACGCTACCGTGCAATTGGACGTGATCGAAGGCCGCCTTGTCGATCGACACCAAAGTGGTTTCGACCTTGTCGCCGCGCTCTTCGCGATCTGAAATCGCCCCGGAAAAACTTGCGAAGACATCCTCGGCCAGAAGATTTTGCAAGGTGGCTTTATCGCCATTGGCAAAAGCATTGATGATCATCTCATAGGCGGCTTTCGCACCTTCGAGAAAGGCCTTGGGATCGAAATTCGGATCGGCACGGCCCAAAGCGTCGAGATCGGCCCAAAGCGGCGTGGCTGGCTCGGCAAAGCCAGCCCAGCGGCCAGGACCCCCACCCTTTTGCTCTTGCGCCCGCTTGTCGTCATTGGCCGCACCCGGCAGCCTGATGACATTTCCGTCGGTTTCGGTGGCCTCGCGCCGCGCATCGTCGCGCGGCCGGGCGAAAGGATCGACCGGCGGCTTTTCATGCCCCGTCCGCATGCCGAGAACGGAACTCAGCTTCCACACCACGAAAATGGCCAGAAGCGCGAAAATAATGGTCGTCATGTCAAATGGCTCGTGCATCGGATCCGGTGTGGCTTAGAAGAGGTCTTAAGCGATAGGCAGCGTGGTTGCCGGATGCCCCATCTCTTATCATATATATTGGCAATCTGGAGGCCAGTTCGCCAAACCGCCTCGAAACGCCTGTCCGGCACCATTTGGGAAGCAGGTCCCCACCTGTCCAGCGAAATCGCGAAGAGCACGCGGCGGCTTACGAAGAGTTCATAGAGATGCAGATCACGCACGGCCCGGTCGAACTTCCAAAACGCCTTCTGCTCGGGTTTGCACTCTGGTTTGCGGCCGAGCTTTGCGCTTTTGCGCTGGTTGTCGCCTATATCGGCCTGGCGGGCGCGCTTTTGCTCGGCCTCCTGACAAGCCTGATGGGATTTTCGCTGTTGCGGCGGCTCGGCCAGGACGCCGCTTCGAGCCTGAGACAGGTGTTGGGTACCCAAGGCGTTGTTCTCAAACCGGAATCTATGGTCGATGGCACGATTTCGGCCATCGCCGGCGTATTACTGATCCTGCCGGGTTTTCTGTCCGATCTGGTCGGGCTTGCGCTTTCGGCACCGATGATCCGGCTCTGGCTCGCCAATCGGATGCATTGGCAAGGCGCGTCTTTCACGGCGCAATCGCAGCCAAGACGCCGCGATGAGGTGATTGATCTCACCGATGGCGAGTGGCGGCGTCTCGACGATAGCGCGCCCAATCCGCGCGGCCAGAGCTAAAGCCGCGGCCGGGGCGTTTCAGCTTCACCTTGTTCCGCTCTTCTATCCATGCTACCGGCAGCCGCATTCCGTCCGGCACAGTCAAGCGGACTTCGAGGGAGATTTTTGAAAATGGCCGAAGCGAACGGCAATGACGCACAGCCGAACAATGGTGTGCCCGCCCTCAACGCGATGGTTCAATATATCAAGGACTTTTCCTTCGAGAACCCGAATGCGCCCCGGTCTTTAGGGCCGCAAAGTAAGGCTCCGAACATCTCCATCCAGGTCAATGTGAACGCCAAGCAGGTCGCCGAAGCCGATTTCGAGGTCGAAATCCTGCTCGAGGGCTCCGCCGGCGAGGGTGCCGACCTTCTGTTCAAATTCGAGCTCGATTATGCCGGCATCTTCCGGCTGCAGAATATCGCGGCCTCCGATCAGCATCCGGTCATCATGATCGAATGCCCGCGCCTGCTGTTTCCCTTCGCCCGGCAGATCGTCGCCGATGCGGTGCGCAACGGTGGTTTTCCGCCGCTTTATATCGATCCGATCGATTTCGCCTCGCTTTACCGGCAGAAAATGGCCGAAGTCGCGGCGACCGGCGCTCCGGCCACGGCGCCGAACTGAGCTTTGCTGCGCAACATAGGCCGCAGCAAATCAAGGATCGGATGGCGGCTCGGGCAGTTTGAACTGATGCCAGATCGCCTTGTCGCCCAAGGTTTTGATGAAGGCCCAATGGCGCAAGGTCGCCATCGCCTCAATGGCAAACGGCAGCGGCTCCGGCCGCGCCTTCATCAGGCCCTCGGCTGATCGATCAAAGCCCCGGTTGGGGCCGCCGAGCAGCAGATTGGCCTGCCGGCCACCGGTCAGTTCCGCATAGACTTCCGCCAAGATCTCGGCATCGAGCAGCGCGCCGTGTTTTGTGCGGCGGGAATTATCGATTCCATAGCGCTGGCAGAGTGCGTCGAGGTTGTTCGGCGAACCAGGGTGGCGCCGGCGCGCCATCGTCAAAGTATCGATGACACGGTCGGAACCGATCGGCGGAAGGCCGAGGAGCGCGAGTTCGGCATTGATGAAACGCATGTCAAATTCGGCATTATGGGCGACGAGCTGCCCATCTCCGACGAATTTCAAGAAATCCTCGGCAATCTGCGCGAAGACCTGCTTTCCCTTGAGAAATTCCGCCGAAATGCCGTGAACGCGAAAAGCCTCCTCGGGCATGTCGCGTTCGGGATCGATATAGACGTGGAAATGCTGGCCGGTCGGGATGGCGTTCAGGATCTCGATACAGCCGATCTCGACGACCCTATGGCCATTGGCGGGGTCGAGACCGGTCGTTTCCGTATCGAAGACGATCTCACGCATCAGCGCATAATCCCGAAAAGTTGCAGACTTTTCGGATCAGATTATGCGCCAGATAAAAATCCGTCATTTGAATTTGATCCAAGCTCATTTTGGTCCCGGAATCAGCTTTCGCAAGATGTCTCGCACATCCGCCTCCGCCGAGGCCAGGCCGAGGCTCGTATCGATGATGTAATTCGCCTTTTTGCGCTTGTCGGCATCGGGCATTTGACGCGCCAATATGGCTTCCAATCGCGCCTCTGTCATGCCGGGACGTTGGGCTAATCTTTCCTTTTGCACTGCTTCCGGCGCCGTCACCAGAAGTACGGCATCGACTGGCGTATCGGCGGCATTCTCAAGCAGAAGCGGAATGTCGAGCACCACCAGCGGTAGGCCGCGCTCTTTTGCACTGCACAAAAATTCTTCGCGGGCTTCGCGCACGAGCGGATGCACGATCGCCTCAAGTTGTTGCAGCGCAGCAGGATCGCCGAGAACCCGGGCGCCGAGGCGCAGCCGGTCGACGACGCCGGCCTCCGTCGTTCCGGGAAAAACTGCTTCAATCAAAGGCGTAGCTTTGCCTCGATAGAGCCCGTGGACGACCGCATCCGCGTCGAAAACCTCGATCCCTTCGGCCCGGAACAGATTCGCCGTGGTCGATTTGCCCATGCCGATCGAGCCGGTGAGGCCGAGGACGATCATTTTGGCGTGCTCGTCACATCGGCTTCAATCAAGGCGAGCAATTCCGGCGTGACCTCGGGTCTTTGCCCGAACCAATGTTCGAATCCGGGCACCGCCTGATGGAGCAGCATGGAAAGGCCACCGACCGTGCGCAGGCCGCGACGGTGCGCCTGCGCCAGCAGCGGCGTTTCGAGCGGCACATAGACAATGTCGTCTACCACCGCATAGCTGGGCAGAGCGGAGAGATCGATATCGAGGGGCGGCTGACCGGCCATGCCGAGCGATGTGGTATTCACGAGAAGATCGACGCCCGCGAGGCTTTCGCCTAGCTGCTGCCAGGGCCGCGCCGTCACACCGGACCCAAACAGACGGGCCAGCTCTTCGGCCCGTTCAAGCGTCCGGTTGAATATTAAAATATTTTTTATGTTGCGCAGCAAAAGCGCCTGGACGATTGCCCGGGCCGCTCCGCCCGCGCCGAGCACGACGGCTTTATCCCCGGTCTTTTCCCAACCTTGGACTTCGGCATCCAGACCACCGAGAAAGCCAATAATATCAGTATTATCGCCCCAAAGCTCTCCACCCTCTATCCATAGGGTATTCACAGCTTGGAGAGAGTCGGCGCGTTCAGTTCGGCGCGTCGCAAGCCGATAGGCCATTTCCTTATGCGGCAGAGTGACATTGCCACCGCGATAGCCCTTTTCGGCGAGATGACTCACGAAATTCTGGAAATCCGCCGGTGCGACTTCGGCCCGCCCATAGCTTCCTTCGATGCCTAGCTGTTGCAGCCAGTAGGTGTGGATCAAGGGCGAGCGCGAATGTTTGACCGGCCAGCCGATGACGCAAGCGCGGGGCGGATTTGTACTCATGCGAGAAGACTGCCCTCTTCGCGCAGGAATTGCAGCAAAGGAATGAGCGGCAGGCCCATGATCGTCGCGTGATCGCCTTCTATCTTCTCAAGCACATGGATGCCGAGACCTTCGACGGCGCCGGCGCCCACGCTGTTTAAAAGCTCCGCTCCGGCGGTTTCCACATAGGCCGCGATGAAGGATTGGCCCAATATCCGGCATGTGAGACGCGCGGTCGGGACCTCCTCCTTCAGGATCCTGCCAGCTCTCGCGACGCAGAAGGCCGAATGCAATTCATGCGTGCGGCCGGAGAGAAGCGCCAGATGCTCGGCTGCCTCGGCAAGGTCTTTCGGCTTGGCGAAAAGCCGCCCATCGAGATCAAGCACCTGATCCGCCCCGATGACGAGATGATCCGGTCTCAAGGCGCTCACCGCCAATGCCTTGGCCCGCGCCAGATGCGCTGCGACCTCGGCCGCGCCGGCTTTTTGCGCCAGAAGCGAAGCCTCGACGGCGCGCTCGTCGATCTTGGCGTCGGCCGCTTCAAACGGCAGACCGGCCGAGGTCAACAGCGCCTGCCGCGCCGCACTTTTGGACGCAAGAATCAAGGGCAAAGGGTTTTGCCAAAGAGCCTTAGAACCGGACATGCGTCAGGCCTGCGCGATAAATTTCATGGAATGGACACGATAGAGATCGATGACGGCCGCCGCCGTCTCCTCGATCGAGCGGCGTGTCACATCGATCGTCGGCCATCCCAGTTCGGCAAATAGCCGCCGCGATTGCGCGACCTCGTCGGCAACTGAAAGCCGGTCCACATAGAGCGAGTCATAATCGGCATTCAAGGCCAAAAGCCGGTTTTCGCGCATCTGCACGATCCGCTCGGGCGAGGCGAGAAGACCGACCACCAGAGGGTGTTTCAGTTTCCGCAGCCCCGGCGGCAGGGGGACATTGGGCACAAGAGGAATATTGGCGGTCTTGATGCCGCGATTGGCGAGATAGATGCTCGTCGGCGTCTTCGAGGTCCGGCTGACGCCGATCAAGAGCACGTCGGCTTCCTCATATTCATCGACCTGCTGACCATCGTCATGCAGCACGGTGTAATTCAGAGCGTCGATCCGGCGGAAATATTCGGCGTTCAGCATATGCTGCGCGCCAGGCCGCGGCGTTGATTCCATACCGATATAGGATTGAAAAAGATTGAGGATCGGCTGCAGGATCGAAAGACACGGCGCGCCGATCCTCTTGCAAGCCTCCTCGAGACCTTGCGACAGGTCCTGATCGACCAGCGTGAAAAGCACCATGCCGGGCGCCGCTTCTATCTCGGCGATCGCCTTATCGAGCTGCGACTTGGACCGCACCAAAGGATAAATATGCTCGATCGAGGAGACGCCTTGATATTGCGCCGCCGCGGCCCGGCTGACGGCGATCAAGGTTTCGCCCGTCGCGTCCGAAACGAGATGAAGATGGAAATAACTGCGGCCCAATCTTATACCCCCCGCCCGTTCTCCCGGCGGGATCGGGGAGAACAGGGGACATTGGTGGATAAAACGGACGGCGGCTCAAGCCCCAACTCACTACGGGGATAAGTACCGCCCCTTCGTGCACAAGCACAAATGTAGGCTTCGGCCTATGGCCATGATGTGAATCAAGGGACTAAGTGATTTGGAAGATATTGTGACAGTTGATGGTCTAAGCTTGAGCTTTGAATTGGTTAAGGTTTTGTTAACCAATTCGCCTACAGCCGGTTGCTGTGAAAAACAGGGATAAGCTCGGCCAAGATCCTAAATTGTGCATAGCCCAGAATAAGGGTAATCCAACGCCAAGCCTTAACAGACACAGATTCAAAGATTCAAAAAGGTTTGAATAGGTTTGGAGCCATTCCCTCCCAGTAAGGCCAAGCCTTTCAACGATGTCTTCAATCGCAAGATCGTCTTGCCACCACCTGTTTGGCTGATGCGCCAGGCTGGGCGCTATCTGCCGGAATATCGCGAGATCCGCGCCACCGCGATTACATTTCTCGATTTTTGCTACACGCCGAGGCTAGCGGCGGAAGCCACTCTGCAACCGATCAGGCGTTTCGGTTTCGATGCGGCTATTCTTTTTTCCGATATTCTCGTGGTTCCGGATGCCCTCGGGCAAAAGGTCAGTTTCGAATCGGGTGAAGGCCCAAGACTCGACCCTTTGCAGACGGCGGAGGATATCGCCAAACTCCATCCCGAGATCGATCTTCGAAAGCTGGCGCCCGTTTTTGAGACGATCGACCGGGTTAAATCCGCGCTTCCGCCGGAGACCGCATTCATCGGTTTTTGCGGCGCGCCCTGGACGGTTGCCTCCTATATGATCGCCGGCAAAGGCACGCCCGACCAGGCACCTGCCCGGCTCTTTGCCTATCGCCACAGGGATCTTTTTCACAGAGTGATCGATCTTCTGGTTTCGGCCTCGATCGATTATCTGTCGGCCCAGATTGAAGCCGGCGTCGAGGCTGTTCAGATTTTCGATTCCTGGGCAGGCGTTCTGCCGGCGCATGAATTTGAAGCCTGGTGTCTTGCCCCGGTCAAAGCCATCGTCGATGGATTACGGGCAAAATATCCCAGCATCCGGATCATCGCTTTTCCGCGCGGAATTGGGCCAAGGCTTTCCTCCTTCGCGGCGAGCAGTGGAGCCGAGGCTCTCGGTCTCGACACAGCGGTCGATCCCGTCTGGGCGGCAGCTGCGATCGATCGAAATATTATTTTGCAAGGTAATCTCGATCCCTTGGCGCTTGTCGCCGGAGGGAAAGCTTTAGAGGATGCGGCGCGGCATATCCTCAAGGCCTTTGCCGGCCGGCCGCATATTTTCAATCTCGGGCATGGGATTTTGCCCGAAACACCGATTGAGCACGTCGAACAATTATTGAAAATCGTGAGATCGGAAGGCTGAGAGATGGACGTCGTTTACTCTTGGATCAAGATTTTGCACATCGTCTCATTGATTTCCTGGATGGTCGGGCTTTTTTATCTCCCCCGGCTCTTCGTCTATCACGCCGAGGCGGGGGCGGCCTCGCCGCAAGCCGAAACCTTCAAGGTGATGGAGCTCCGGCTGCAACGCATCATCATGCTGCCTGCGATGCTTGCGACATGGGCGAGCGGTCTCTACCTTGCGATCAATGGTGGGTTCTTCGAGTCCAGCGGCTGGATCTATGCCAAGCTTCTTTTGGTCTTGGGACTGAGCGGGCTGCACGGGTTTTTGGGCAAGACCCGCAAGGATTTCGCCATGGGGTATATTGGTCATTCGCCGGAATTCTACCGGGTGATCAACGAAATTCCGACGCTTTTGCTGATTTTTATCGTTATCCTGGTCGTTCTGAAACCGTTCTGAAAAAACGGGGAGAATCTTCAAGATCGGCGGGACGAGGTTGTCAAAACGGCTGATTCGCTCTATCTTTAGGTTCTCTCCTCGCAGGTACTGGCGTTGAGCAGGCGCGTTTCGAGCGCCGCAAGAACAATCCCACCTCCTTTAGGCCCATTCATCCCAGGGCCGCCTGCCATGCGCGACACGAATCGTGCGTCTTTCCAAGGACTAAATCCCGATGCGGGAAATTAAACTTCAAGACTTGAAGCTCAAGTCACCAACCGAATTGCTTGCCTTTGCCGAAGAGCACGAGGTCGAAAATGCCTCCATCATGCGCAAACAGGAATTATTGTTTGCGATCCTCAAGCAACTGGCCAGCCGCGAAATCGAGATCGTCGGCGAAGGCGTGATCGAAGTTCTACAGGACGGCTTCGGCTTTTTGCGCTCGCCCGAGGCCAATTATCTGGCGGGCCCCGACGATATTTACGTCTCGCCGTCGCAGATCCGGCGTTTCGGCCTGCGCACCGGCGACACGGTCGAGGGCCTGATCCGCAGCCCCAAGGAAGGCGAACGTTATTTCGCGCTCCTGAAGGTCAATACGATCAATTTCGAAGATCCCGAAAAAATCCGCCACAAGGTCCATTTCGACAATCTGACACCGCTCTATCCCGATGAGCGGCTGAAGCTCGAAATCGACGATCCGACCCGCAAGGATCTCTCCTCCCGCGTGATCGACATCGTCGCGCCGATTGGCAAGGGCCAGCGCGCTTTGATTGTGGCGCCGCCGCGCACCGGCAAGACCGTGCTTTTGCAGAATATCGCGCAATCCGTCACGGCCAATCACCCGGAATGCTATCTGATCGTCCTTCTGATCGATGAGCGGCCGGAGGAAGTCACCGACATGCAGCGCTCGGTGCATGGCGAGGTGGTCTCCTCGACCTTCGACGAACCGGCGGTGCGCCACGTACAGGTCGCCGAAATGGTGATCGAAAAAGCCAAGCGCCTGGTCGAACATGGCCGCGATGTGGTGATCCTGCTCGACTCGATTACGCGGCTGGGCCGCGCCTACAACACGGTGGTGCCCTCCTCCGGCAAGGTACTGACCGGCGGCGTCGACGCTAATGCCTTGCAGCGGCCGAAGCGCTTCTTCGGTGCCGCCCGCAATATCGAACAAGGCGGCTCGCTGACCATCATCGCGACGGCCTTGATCGATACTGGCTCGCGCATGGACGAAGTGATCTTCGAAGAATTCAAAGGCACCGGCAATTCGGAAATCATCCTCGACCGTAAGGTGGCGGACAAGCGGACCTTCCCGGCAATCGACATCACGCGCTCCGGCACCCGCAAGGAAGAATTGCTCGTGCCGAACGATGTACTGAAGAAAATGTACGTGCTGCGCCGCATCCTCAATCCGATGGGCACCGTCGATGGCATCGAATTTTTGCTCGGCAAATTGCGCGAAACGCCGAAGGGCAACGCGGCCTTCTTCGAGGCGATGAATACGTAA
The DNA here is from genome assembly GCF_000385335.1 of Methyloferula stellata AR4. NCBI lineage: Bacteria > Pseudomonadati > Pseudomonadota > Alphaproteobacteria > Hyphomicrobiales > Beijerinckiaceae > Methyloferula > Methyloferula stellata. The sequence continues at coordinate 706,759 of NZ_ARWA01000001.1, forward strand.
GAAATTTTCAGGCGAAGTGGTCACCAGTTCGCCTGAAAATGCGACGTGTGAGTGCTTTGCGGCGAGGATCATGCGCTTCGTTTAGCACGTGATTTCTTTAGCTCACCGTTTATAGGCGACGCGCAAGCCGCCCCAGTGCCGTCCGAAGACGCGGATCGGCGCATCAACTTCCTTCATCAGTACGAAATTGCCGCCGCCGAGATCGCGATTATAGATCTGGATCAGCGAAGGCCGGATGTTGCGCGCTGCGGCGAGCCCGGCACGATCGTCGAAAATCCGCCGGTTTCTGGAGTGGGCGACATTCCATTCATATTCGCCCGGACGCTGGGGATGCGAATATTCGGGATTATGGATGGGCATCCAGGCATTTCGATCGAGCGCGACACAGAAGACGATCCGTGGATTTGAATCCAGCACGGGGTTCAGGATCGGCGGCAATATGGCCTCGAGAACGGGCAAGGCGCGGGTGCGATATTGGGCCGGATTGGTACCCGCGATCAGTTCATATTCGGCGTCGAACAAGGCCTCAACGCTCAAGAGCCCGTCGCTGATGGCTGCTTCCATCGCCCTTGCAACGCAGCCGGCGTTCTCGATGACGGCGTTGATGAGGTCGGCATGATCGTCGCGGATATGCGTCAGCGTCACACGTAGCGCTGCGATGAAGTCCAGGGGCGGCTCGAGCCATTTTATGTGCAAGCCGATCGCCGATCGCCCCACAATAAGGGCGGGGCTCTTTCCGATGCCTTCGATTTTAGCCTCGACATGCTCCCCGGTTGCGAGATCCGTCTCAATATCGGTCTTGGCGAGCATTCCACCTTCTGAAATGTCGATGACGCGGCCAGCGGCGAAACCTTGCGGGTTGATAAAGGTCACGCTCAGGTCACATGGCAGACGGTCATGCTGGCGCCGGTTTCCCATCTCCATCTGGCGGAGAAAGACGATGAAACGAGAGCGCAGCTTTTCGGAGTCGAGCAATACACGTTGAACAGATTGATCGGCCGAAACCGCGGAACGGGCGGTCTTGGTGCTGATCTTGGCAATCGCATCGGCCCCGAAGCGGACGTCATTCGCGAAGGTCGAAGCTTCATCGGTCGAAGCACTGAGATCGGCTGTCATGGCTGTCTGCGTTTCCACGGCAGCGGAAATCGCCACGATAACCGGTGACAGATTTTCGATGAGCCCGCCGATTCTCTCGACGGAGGCGATCAGGCGGTTCGAATTGCTTTGCAACTGTTCGATGCGCCGGGCGATGTCGTCGGTGGCCTTCTGGGTCGCAGAGGCGAGCAGTTTTACCTCGCCGGCGACGACGGCGAAGCCCTTGCCGGATTCGCCCGCCCGCGCCGCCTCGATCATCGCATTCAGTGCAACGAGATCGATATTCCGGGCAATCGAGCTAATGAGGCCGACAATCGAGCCGATTTCACCAGACGAAATTTTGAGGCTGGCGACGCGTGCGTGAGCGTCGTCTGTCGCTTGTTTGCCTTCGTTGGCCAGTGTGCTGACATCGTGTATGCGCCGATTGATTTCCTCTCCGGATGCTTTCAGCTCCATGCTCGCCTCGGCGAGCCGCCTCACGTGCCGGGCGGCATCCTCGGCCAAAGAGGCGAGCTCCGCCGAACCGGCGCTGATTTCGCTGGTCGACTTGGCGAGATCGCTGATGTCGCCATGCGCGCCGGCGCCAGCGCGCATGACCTCGCCAATCAGGCGGACGACGTCGATTTCAAGCAGATCGAAGGTTTCTCGCTGCCGCCCAATCCCATCGTCTATCGGCTCGCCAGCCACGACTGACGGCAGCCCTTCCAAGGGCACGTCAGATGCCGCGGCGTGCATTTGTGATGCGCGCCATGGCCGAAGTAAAAAATTCGGTTCCGCAAATAATTTCATTGGCTACCTTTTATAAGGCGGCAGCATCTAATTGTTCGGCCGGAGACAGGGCATTAGCCAGCTAGATTGTCACTCAAGCCGCCGGAAATTGGCTGATTCGTTTCAGAAAGAAAGATTTTTCAACGATATTGCAGCCGGAGCAAATCGTATTTGGTCCTTTCGCACAGGATGCCATCATGCGGGACGTCCGACGGGGCAATAAGATAACGACTGGACCTCGAGGGGCTGAAAGCAATTAAGAGCTTCGGGTTCCAGCGTTCGTGATCGGAGCGCTCGAGTTTTACGTCTCCGGCAAGAGGCGCGGCCGCCGCGTGGCGTCGTCGATCGCGACGAAGGTGAAGATGGCCTCCGTCACTTTGACGGTCTCTTCGCTGTCGCGCGACCGCCGCCAGGCCTCCACATCGATTTTCATCGAGGTTTTGCCGCGCCCGGTAAGCCTCGCGTAAAGGCTTACTTCATCGCCGACGAAGACGGGGCTCAAGAAAGACATGGCCTCGACGGCGACCGTCGCGGCGCGGCCGCGCGCGACGCGCGCTGCCACATTGCCGGCGGCGAGATCCATTTGCGACATCAGCCAGCCGCCGAAAATATCGCCATAGGGATTGGTATCCGCCGGCATGGCGATGGTGCGAATGACCGGAGCTTCGTTTGGGGGTGTGTCGTTCATGATTTAATTTTGGGGGTGACGGTTGAATTCACTTATCGCACAGTCTGTGCGGCGCCCCCAGCCCACCATTCAGATGATGGCATTCATGTCACGGCGGGTATTATCGGCGAAACAGGTTCACTTTTGTCAATGATCGCTTTGCGACCGCCTTCGGCGGCGGCCCGAAGGGCCGCCATTGACGAAAGTGAACCTGTTCGCCAAACTCGCCGCCAAGAAATGAATGGCAGCGTGTGACGTATTTCTAAGCTTAGGTATTACAATTTTTATGTGGTGTCTGGGGATATCGTCAAATACGTCGGATGAACCGTCTGCAGCGGATCCAAGATTATAAGAGATCCAAACTGATTCGGCTCAAGACATGACGCGAATTTTAGAGCTTCATTCGTTTATCCAGAACAGTGCTGTTCGAATGGGCAGGCTAATAATTCCTGCGAGATTAATCGAAGCGACACTACATCGGTATGTCAAAGCCCTTGTTTGTCAAACTGGCAGCGCAGAGTTTCCTTACTCGCTACGCGGTGCGATGGCGATGTTGAAATTCGGAGGTCGTTATTTTGCGATTTTTTGTAGGCATCAAATTGCTGATTTGAGCCCCGGGGACGTGAGTTGGCTCCCCCAGACTGCTGGAGGCGCCGTTTATATTGGAGGTGGTACGTTTTGCGATATTTCGCCTGATACTTCTAACGAAGATGAGGAGTTTACGGACGTATGTGGAATTGAGTTTCAGCCCAATAGATACACGATTGAGAACTTGGACTCCGAGTTTTTTGAGATAGTCCCTGATGATTGTTGGCCCTCAAACTCGCTGGGGTATTTTATAGTTTTTGGTATGCCTTCCTGTCTTCAGAGGGTTGAGATTTCTGAAATAGATTCAAAAATGGCGGGAATTAATTTTCGCACTCTCGTCGTCGGTGCTCGCTATCTTAGGAAAAGTCATGCTCGGTGGGTGCATCAAGCGGAGATGCTTCGAAAGGATACTTTCGAAGCGGACGGGATGAGTGGAGGAGCAGTGTTTCACATTGGTAGAGATACTTGCGGGTATTTTGTGGGACTTGCCGGAATAGTTATGCGGGGAAGCGCGTCCTCCGCCAATTTCCATTTTATTGACATGGGCTTTCTTCATCAGTTTTGGGAAACCGAAAGTTTGGCAATCAATCGATAAATTGAATCCTAATCGTAATCATCCCGCCAGACTCGCCTCCAGCGCCGCCACATCATGCACCGGCAAGGAGCACGCACCGCCCGAGCAAACGAAAGCCGCCGCATCGCCGGCTTTATCGGCCTGCGCTTTGGCGGGATGGCCGTCGGGCAGTTCGTCCGGCTTGTCGAGATCCATCACGATGCGCTCGAAGAAGGGTGAGGCTAGCGCCGCCTCGTAAAGCGGCTCGCGTTTCGGTCCGGCAGTGACGATTTCCTTCACCCGCAGGCGCAGATCGAAGGCATTCAAGATCCCCGAATGGCCGACGAAACTGGTCCGCACGGAAGGTGTCACGGCGGTGAAAAGATCATCCGCGCGCTTCAGCCATTTGTCGTCGCCGGTGAGGCCTGCGAGCCGGATGAGCGCGGTGAGAAAGACAGGATGCGCGTTCGGAATGGCATCGTCCGACGTCGGCGCGAGGCGCATGATCACATCGCTCTGGTCGGAAGCCGCCATGGCCAGAAGACCGGTCTCGGGATCGACGTGATAGCTATACATGGCTTCGGCCCAGTCGATCGCGTCGGCGAGATAATCGCGCGTGAGTATCGATTCGAGGCCGGGGAAATGCCGTACTTCATGCAGGGCAAGCGCGGCGCGCGTCATGGCCGCATGATCGAGTGCCATGGCGGGCGTGACAAGGACGCCGTCGCGCCAGGCATGCGCGAGCCGCTTCTTGCCCATGCCATCGGTGAAATGCAGCGTCGAGACGATAAAACTATAGGCCTTGGCCGCGAGCTTGATCCAGTCCGGCTCGTTGAAGATTGTCGCGGCATTGACGAGCGATGAGATCATCAGCCCGTTCCAATCGGCCATGATCTTGTCGTCGAGACCCGGATGCACGCGTTTGTCGCGCACGTCGAAAAGCTTCTGCCGCATCGGTGCGAGACGCGCCTCTTCTTCCTCGGTCGGACGCGCTTTGATCTCGAGACGATTGAGGATCGTCACCATCTTGCCGTGCTTTTCCTCGGCCCAATTGCCGATGCGCGCGGCGTTGTAAAACTTGCCGAAAAAGACTGTGTCTTCGAGACCGAGAATCGAGACGAGTTCATCCCAGGTCCAGACGTAATATTTGCCTTCCTCACCTTCGCTGTCGGCATCCTGCGCCGAGCAGAAGCCGCCTTCGCTGCCTGTCATTTCGCGTGCGAGCCAGCCGACCGTTTCATAAGCGCGCGTCTTGAAGAGATCGTCGTTGAATTCGCGCCAGGCGAGCGCGATGAGTTCCAAAAGCTGCGCATTGTCGTAGAGCATTTTTTCGAAATGCGGCACGAGCCAGCGCTCATCCGTCGAATAGCGCGCGAAGCCGCCGCCGAGATGATCGTAGATGCCGCCTTCCGACATGCGGTCGAGCGTGTGTCGCACGATATCGCGATAGGGGCTTTTGCCGAGCCGCGATCCGGCCCGCCACAGAAATTCGAAGATGGGCGTATTCGGGAACTTCGGCGCACCGCGTAAGCCGCCATCGACCTGATCGACGAAATTCAGCATTTGCGGTGCGAGATTGTTCAATTGCTCCATGGTGAGCGGCCCGCCCTCTTTCGTGTGGGCCTTGCTCAAACCATCGCGGACGGCCTTGGTATTGGTTGCGATGCGGTCCGGCGTCTTGCGAAACGCATCCTCGACCGTCCTCAACACGGTGACGAAGGCGGGCCTGCCATATTGCTCGACCTTGGGAAAATAAGTGCCGCCCCAAAAGGGCTCGCCTTGCGGCGTCAAAAACATCGTGAGCGGCCAGCCGCCGCGCTCGCCGAAAGCCTGGAGGGACTGCATATAGATATGGTCGATGTCGGGCCGTTCTTCGCGATCGACCTTGATGTTCACGAAGAGCGCGTTCATCACCGCGGCCGTTTCCGGGTCCTCGAAGCTTTCATGCGCCATGACATGGCACCAATGGCAGGCGGCATAGCCGACCGAGAGAAGAATCGGTTTGTTTTGCTCTTGCGCCGCCTTGAGCGTCTCTTGCGACCACATCCGCCAGTGAACCGGATTATGCGCATGCTGGAGAAGATAGGGGCTTGCGGCCTTGCTCAATTCATTGCCTGACATATTCGGTCGTCCCAACTGGCTGATCGGCGGATTTCAAATTTCTGAGGCAAATAGGAAGCCATGAGCGCCCGCGTCAAATGACAGAGGATACGATCTTTGCCTTTGCGTCTGGGGCCGGACGGGCGGCGATCGGCGTTTTCCGCCTGTCGGGGCCGAAGGTTAGGGACATCGTCGAGGCGATGACCGCTCCCGGTAGCCCTCATGGTGAGGGTATTGTTGCATTGCAGCCGCGTTATGCGCAGCTGGTGAAGTTCATCGACCCGCGGTCAAAAGATATTATAGATCAAGGGCTTGTGCTCTGGTTTCCGAGCCCGGCAAGCTTTACGGGGGAAGACGCCGCCGAGTTTCATATTCATGGCGGTCCGGCCGTGCAGGCCGCATTTGTGCAAGCCTTTGGGAAGATGGAAGGTTTACGCCCAGCAGTGCCGGGTGAATTCACCCGCCGGGCGTTCTTGAACGGTAAACTCGATCTGTCCGCCGCCGAGGGCCTGGCCGATCTGATCGACGCCGAAACCGAGGCGCAAAGACGCCAAGCGGTCCGGCTAATGTCGGGGCGGTTGCGTGGCCAAGTCTCGCGGTGGCGTGCGGTGCTTCTTGAGGCGGCGGCTTTGATCGAAGGCGAAATCGATTTTTCCGACGAGGCTGATGTGCCAAAAGCGGTTGCCGGGCGCTTGCGCGATCTTCTGATGCCGCTGCGCGCGGATTTGACGAAAGAGCTCTCGGCCCGCGCGGCCGAACGTATTCGCGACGGACTGACCATCGTGATCGCGGGTCCGCCCAATGCGGGAAAATCGACGCTTATGAATGCGCTCGCGCGCCGCGATGTGGCGATCGTCTCCGAACATGCGGGTACGACGCGCGATACGATCGAGGTCCATCTGGATATCGAGGGGCTGCCAATCACGCTGATCGATACAGCAGGCCTGCGCGAAAGCGCCGACCCTGTGGAGCAAATCGGCATGTCCCGCGCACGGGAACGGTCCAAAGATGCCGATCTCGTTCTTTGGCTGAGCGAGGCTGAGGCCCCCATCGCGCCCGATCCGGCTCTATTGAAAACACAGGTCTGGCCCGTTTTCACTAAGGCCGATCTTGCTCAAAGGGGTTCGGCCCCTGACCCTCATCCTGAGGAGCGAGCGAAGCTCGCGTCTCGAAGGATGGAGAAGCCTCGCCCCTCGCCCTTCGAGCCGGCTGCTGCGCAGCCTCCTCAGGGTGAGAGGCTTTCATCCATCGAGGCTGACATGGGTCTGTCGATTTCGGCGGCAACCGGCGAAGGCGTGGATCAGCTTGTTGAGAAGCTTGGCGCTTTCGCTATAAGCGCAACCTTCAATGGCGAAGCTGGGCTCATCACCCGCGAGCGGCATAGGCAGGCCTTTGGCGCTGCCGCATCGGCCCTGGAGCGGATTCTTGCTGATCTTAACCGTCCAATCGAATTTCTGGCTGAGGATTTGCGCCTTGCGACCCGCGCGCTCGAAAGCCTTGTCGGCGGGGTAGACGTCGAAGATGTTTTGGGCGAAATCTTCTCCCGCTTCTGCGTCGGGAAATGATTTGAGCTGTTTCACGTGAAACAGCGAGAGCCCAGTGGATCAACTGCCCCTCATCCTGAGGAGCGGCCCGAAACGGGCCGCATCTCGTAGGACGAGGGCGGCAAATAATGCGATACAGCTGAAAATCCCCGATCCTTCGAGACGCCGCTTTCAGCGGCTCCTCGGGATGAGGATTTTCAGGCGATGGCCCCGGAGTTGGAATGGCCTTATCTTTTGATGTCGTCATTGTGGGTGGCGGGCACGCCGGCTGTGAGGCCGCGGCGGCCTCTGCGCGCATGGGCGCCCGCACGGCGTTGGTCACACAAAGCCTCGCGACGATCGGCGCCATGTCCTGCAATCCTGCCATCGGCGGTTTGGGCAAGGGTCATCTCGTCCGCGAGATCGATGCGCTCGACGGACTCATGGGCCGCGTCGCCGATGCGGCCGGGATTCAATTTCGCGTCTTGAACCGGACCAAGGGCCCTGCCGTGCGCGGGCCGCGCGCGCAGGCCGACCGGCGGCTTTATGCGCAGGCCATGCAGGCAGCGCTCGCAGAGACGCCCAATCTTTCGCTGATCGAAGGCGAGGCCGCCGATCTGCGGCTGAAGGACGGCCGCATCGCGGGGCTTGCCCTGATTGACGGGAGCGAGATCATCTGCGGCGCGCTGGTGCTCACGACCGGCACATTTCTGCGCGGCCTGATCCATATTGGCGATAAGCGCATCCCCGCCGGCCGCGTCGGGGAAAATCCGGCAAACAGGCTCTCCGAAAGTCTGCTCGCGCAGGGTTTCGTGCTCGGCCGCCTCAAGACCGGAACGCCGCCGCGCCTCGATGGCCGGACCATCGATTGGACGGTTCTCGAGCGCCAGTCGGGTGACCCGGAGCCGGAGCCCTTCTCCTTTCTGACGGAGACGATCGACACGCCACAGGTCGATTGCTTCATCACCCAGACGACCGAGGCAGGCCATCAGATCATCCGTGACAATATTGGTAAGTCGGCCGTCTATTCCGGCGCGATCTCAGGGCGCGGCCCGCGTTATTGCCCGTCGATCGAAGACAAGGTGGTGCGCTTCGCCGAGCGCGGCTCGCATCAAATCTTTCTGGAGCCGGAAGGGCTCGACGATCCGACCATCTATCCGAACGGGATTTCGACCTCGCTGCCGGAAGAGGTGCAAGACGCCTTTTTGCGCACTATTCCGGGCCTCGCCGAGGTGAAGATCCTGCGGGCGGGCTATGCGATTGAATATGACTATATCGATCCGCGCGCGCTGAAGCCGAGCCTGGAGACGAAGCAGGTTGCGGGGCTTTTCCTCGCCGGGCAGATCAATGGCACGACGGGTTACGAAGAGGCCGGCGCGCAAGGCCTGCTCGCGGGTCTCAATGCGGCGGCGCAGGCTGGCGGCGGGGTGCCAATCTCATTCGACCGGTCGGAGGCTTATCTCGGCGTCATGGTCGATGATCTCGTGACGCGCGGCGTCACGGAGCCCTATCGGATGTTCACCTCGCGCGCCGAATATCGCCTGACGCTGCGGGCTGACAATGCGGATCAGAGGCTGACGGCGAAGGGCCAGATGATCGGTTGTATCGGCGCCGTGCGCGCCCGCGCTTTCGAGGCTAAGAGTGCCATGCTCGATGCCGCCCGCAAGCAGCTCGACGGGTTGAGCCTCAGTCCGAACGAGGCGGCGCGGCAGGGGTTGCGCCTCAATCAGGATGGCATCCGCCGTACCGCTTTCGAGCTTCTGTCCTTTCCGGACATTGATGCGCAAGCCCTGCAAAGGGTTTGGCCGGAGCTTGGCGCGATCGATGCCAAGACCATGGTGCAGATCGAGATCGACGCGAAATACGCAGTCTATCTCGACCGCCAGGCGGAGGATATCGCGGCCTTCCGGCGCGACGAGAGTCTCGCGATCCCGATGGATCTCGATTACCGCCGCCTGCCCGGCCTCTCGAACGAAGTGCGGGCGCGGCTCGAAGCCGTGCGGCCGGGGACCATGGGCCAAGCCGGCCGGATAGAGGGCATTACGCCGGCGGCTTTGACGCTGCTGGCTTCGCAGGTCCGGCGCATCGTACCATAGATTTCCGCCTCATCCTGAGGAGGCGGCGGAGCCGCCGTCTCGAAGGACGAGGCGTGGCCCATGCTTCGAGACGCGCCTCCGGCGCTCCTCAGCATGAGGGAGTTCTTTTGTGAAAAAGCCCGTAGCGGTCCAGACATCATCGAAAGACGGGGCGGCCGAAGGCCCGGAAGCTTTGCGAAGTTTCGATCTGCTGCCGGATACGATCGCGCGCCTCGAAATTTACGCAGCGCTTTTGCGCAAATGGCAGCGGACCATCAATCTCGTCGCGCCATCGACTCTCGACCACATCTGGACGCGTCATTTCGCGGATTCGCTGCAGGTTTTCGAAGCCGTTCCAGGTGCGAAACTTTGGATGGATCTCGGCTCCGGCGCCGGCTTTCCGGGGCTTGTCATCGCGATCCGCTTGGCCGATGTGCCGGGCGCCAAAATCCACCTCGTTGAAAGCGACCAGCGCAAATGCGCGTTTCTCCGCGATGTTTCACGTGAAACAGGCGCTCCGGTCGAAATCCACAGGGAACGCATCGAGGCTTTGCTTTCGGATTTCGCAGAACCCATCGAAGCCGTGACGGCGCGCGCCTTGGCGCCGTTGCCGCAACTCGTGCTTTATGCGGAAAAGCTTTTGGAAAAAGGCGCGATCGGGGTCTTTCCGCAGGGTGAAAAGGCCTCCGGCGAATTGACCGACTCGCGTCTCAACGATAGATTCGAGCTCAATGAAAGGCCCAGTTTGGTGTCGCCTGGGTCTTGGCTCGCGATCGTTCGAGTGAAAACAAGACCTTAGAGCGTGATCGCTTTTAGTTGCGCCGAACCCGAGGATCGAACGTGTCTCTGTCGCCCGCGCTGCGCATCCTTGTTCTCGCCAATCAGAAGGGCGGCGTCGGCAAAACGACGACCGCGATCAATCTCGGCACGGCTTTGGCCGCCATCGGCGAACGCGTCCTCATTATCGATCTCGATCCGCAAGGCAATGCCTCGACGGGCCTTGGCATCAACCGGCGCGACCGCAGGCTTTCGACTTATGATGTGATGCTGGGCGAGGAAACGCTCGATGCTGTCACCCTGGCGACGGCAGTGCCGCGGCTTTTCATTGCACCTTCGACTTTGGATCTTCTCGGCGTCGAAATGGAAATCGCCTCGCAGAAGGACCGTTCTTTCCGGCTGAAGGCGGCGATCCAGCGCCTGGAAGAGGGTCAGCGCGAGCGGCCGGAAGCCGAACGCCTGACCTATGTGCTGATCGATTGTCCGCCCTCGCTCAATCTACTCACGATCAATGCTCTGGCGGCGAGCCAAAGCGTTCTCGTGCCGCTGCAATGCGAATTCTTCGCGCTTGAAGGTTTGTCGCAGCTTCTCTCGACCGTCGAGCAGGTTAGGTCGACGCTGAATCAAGCTTTAACGATCCATGGGATCGTTTTGACCATGTTCGATCCAAGAAACAACCTTGCCAATCAGGTCGAGGCGGATGTCCGAAGCTTCATGGGCGAGAAAGTCTACCAGACAATTATACCGCGTAATGTCCGGATCTCGGAGGCGCCGTCCCATGGCAAGCCGGTGCTGCTCTATGATTTGAAATGCAGCGGCAGCCAAGCCTATCTGAAATTGGCGTCCGAAGTGATCCAGCGTGAGAGGCTCCTGCGCGCCGCATGAGACTCTACACAAATGGCTGGGGCCCCGAGCCCGGCCGAATCCACAACTCATCAACAACGGATAAATCAATGAAACCCTCGGCCATGGCAGATGAAACGCGTCCCCGGCTCGGTCGTGGATTAGCCGCTTTGATCGGCGAATCCGGCGAGGAGGCGGGCGCCGTCCAGCGCGCGCGCGGCCAAAAGAAAATTCCGATCGAGTTTTTGCGGCCCAATCCGCGCAATCCGCGCCATCAATTCGATGAAGGCGAATTGCAGGAATTGGCAGATTCGATCGCGGTCAAAGGGATCATTCAGCCGATCCTCGCGCGCACCGTGCCGGGCGTCGCGGATGCTTATGAAATCATCGCGGGCGAGAGACGTTGGCGCGCGGCGCAGCGCGCAGGCCTGCATGAGGTGCCGATCCTCACCATCGAGGCCGACGACAAGCAGGCGCTCGAAATTGCCATTATCGAAAATGTGCAGCGCGCCGATCTCAATGCGCTCGACGAAGCCCTGGGCTATGAGCGGCTCGGCAGTGAATTCAATTATTCGCAAGGCGATCTCGCCAAGGTCATCGGCAAGAGCCGTAGCCATGTCGCCAATATGCTGCGGCTTTTGAAACTGCCCGAAAAGACGAAAGCGTTTTTAGCGGAAGGCAAGCTCTCTGCCGGTCATGCGCGTGCGCTTTTGGCGATCGCCGATCCCGATGCTTTGGCCGAAAAAATTTCGAGCCAAGGTCTGTCGGTGCGCGATGTCGAACGCATCGGGCAAAAGGAAGCGCAGCACGCCGAGCCGGCGCGCGGCGAGAAGCCAGCGGCGAAAGAAAAAGATGCCGACACGCGGGCGCTTGAAAAAAGCCTGTCCGATGATCTCGGATTGTTTGTCGCGATCAGCCACAAAGGCGAGAAGGGCGAAGTGCGGATCCGCTTCAATTCGCTCGATCAGCTCGAGGCGCTCTGCGCAAAACTAAAGGCCGGCGGGTAGCGTTCATCCATTCGTGGATGGCCGTGACAAGCACGGCCATGACGAAACGCATCGCTGATGGCTTGGGTCAGTCGCTGCCGGCTTGCGAATAGCGCTGGCTCAAAAGCGCCGACTCGACCGATGACCAATCTTCCTGCTGACCGAGCTCGCTGCTCGAATGAATCGACAGAAGTTCGGAGAGACGATTGCGGGCGCGATTGACGCGGCTTTTCATCGTGCCAACGGCGCAGCCGCAAATCTGCGCGGCTTCTTCGTATGAAAGCCCCGAAGCGCCGATCAGGATCAAGGCCTCGCGCTGGTCCGTCGGCAATTGCTGCAAGGCCGCGCGGAAATCCAGAAGATCCATATGCCCGTTTTGCGCAGGAGCCGTAGCCAGTTTGGCTGCGATCGCGCCATCGGAATCGGCAACCTCGCGGCGCCTCTTGCGATATTCCGAATAATAGATGTTGCGCAGGATCGTGAAGAGCCAGGCCGGCAGGTTGGTGCCCTCGACGAAGGAGCCGAGATTGCTCCATGCCTTAACCAGCGTTTCCTGCACAAGATCGTCGGCACGATCTGGATTGCCGCATAGCGAAACCGCGAAAGCACGCAGGTTCGGAATGACGGCGATCAGATCTGCCTTCATCTGCGCGCTGGTCGTGGATGCGGTTTCGGTCTGCACACCAGTCACTTGGGGTCCTTTTCGAGTTCCCTCAAGAGGTCGAGAAAGCGGTCGGGGACGGGTTGAGCCAACACATCGTTGTAAACGCTGCGTAATTGGCGTCCAATTTGTTCTCCGATGGCTTGCTTTTCGGCGGGTTTCTTGGCGCGTACCGATGCCGGAATGCGCGAAAGAGGATCGCCATTGGGCGAATTGTCCTGGCAGACTGCCGCCGCTTCGACTTGTTGATCCCAGTGGGGCTTGGTTTTCAGCGCTGAAGACTGGCCACTTACTGTTCCCGCTTTCGCCACGGAGGCCCCCTTGCTCGCCTTCGTTTTTTCTTCCATCGATCCTCCAAGACCCGTGCAGTTACGCTACGCCCCGCACCGATTTCCCCGGAGCAGAAGAAAAACCAATCATTCAGAAAATTCTAAACAACTGTGCTCAAACGAATTTGTCTGGCGAAAGTTCCAACGAAGGGAACCAATTTCGTTTTGCCGAATTTTCGTGCCAAGCTAAGTACATAGGTCGAACCTCAAGGGGCATATGTAGCCAATGTCGATTTCCCAGGCCATTTCCGCACATATTCCTTATCTACGCCGGTTTTCGCGGGCTCTCACAGGAGATCAAGCGGGCGGAGACGCCTATGTTCTTGCCACGTTAGAAGCCATTGTCGCGGACTCGTCGGCTTTCACTGCGACAGCCGATGTCAGGACGACGCTCTATAACATGTTCCTGAAGGTTTGGGGCTCGGTTTCTCTCAACAATCATACCGACCAGATTGAGTTTTCCAAGGACGAAGAAGGCGCGCGCCGCAGTCTCGAAGCGATCTCGCTGCGGCCGCGGATCGCTTTTCTCCTGAGCTCTCTCGAAGGCTTCGAAACCGAAGAGGTTGCGCGTGCGCTCGACTGCACGCCAGCGGAAGCGACCGCGCTCATCGATACGGCGGGCAAGGAAATCGCCACTCAAATTCGGACCGATGTTTTGATCATCGAAGACGAGCCTTTCATCGCACTCGACCTGCAGACGCTGGTTGAAGAATTGGGTCACAAGGTCGTCAATGTCGCGCGCACGCATCGCGAGGCGGTCGAGGCCGTCAAGGATATCAGGCCGGGGCTCATCCTCGCCGATATTCAGCTTGCCGATGGAAGCTCGGGGCTTGAAGCGGTCAATCAGATCCTCGCCAGTTTTTCCGTGCCGGTCATTTTCATCACGGCTTATCCGGAGCGTTTTCTGACGGGCACGCCGCCGGAACCCGCCTTCCTCATCACCAAGCCTTTTGGTGTCGACAGTCTGAAAGCGGTGATCAGCCAGGCGCTGTTCTTCGATCGGAAATCGCATCGCAAGGACGAACCGGAAGCGCGCGACGCCCTGGTTTGATCCGGCTGAAATCTTGTTCTCGCAAAGAGATAAACCTCCGGGTGTCGGCCCGGAGGTTTTTTATGCGGATTTTTTCTGCGCCCAATCGAAAGGCAGTTTCAGATTGGCCATGCGGCCAATTAAAAATCCGCAGACGATTGCAAATCCGACGAGCGTCAAGGGCGGCAGGGTTTTGGCCAATTCGGCGCCGGCGAGCAGCGCCATTTCTTCGCGCTTCCAGCCGAGGGCGCGCAGAATCTCGACATAGGGCACGATGGCCTCTGCGATCACCGCTGCGCGGTCTTCCTCGTCCCTCGCATTTTCCGGGCTTGCATTTTCTTGACGCTGGCTTTTGACGCCGTCTGTTTTGGCTTCCTTCGATACGTCGCGCGGCTTTTCATTGCCGCCGTAGATAGCGAATAAAAGCGCGCCGACGGCTATGACGAGATAGAGACCGGCGACCGCGAGAGCGGCGATCAGCGGACCTGCGAGCTGATCGATCCAGATGAAGAAGGCCGCAGTCAGAAAGATCGCGGCGACCAGCAAAGCGATGAGGGCAACGAGAAAAAGCGCCGCCTTCATCAGAAGGCGGGCGCCTTTGCGTTGCAACGGGAGAATGATTGACTGCTGGACGAGCCCCCGAAGTCCAAAGTTCATTTGCGCGAGCGGCTCAACAGTCCAATCAGAATGCCGGCGCCGATCGCGACGAAAATGGCGGTCAGAGGATTGCGCTCGATCGTGCTTTCGAGATCCGAGCTGATGGCACCGACGCGGTCCTGGGCGTCGGCGGCCGTATCCGAAATTTTCCGGCGTGTGGAATCGATGGCGCCGAGCATGGAATCGGCGGTGCTCGTTGCTTGCGACCGTACGAGGTCGGTGACCGATTGCGTCAGTTTGGTGATGTCATCACGCAGCGCGGCGAGATCGGCGGTGAAATCTTGTGTGGCTTCTTCAATAGGTTTTGTCATCTGCATGTTCCAACTCCTTGAGCGTGGTGATGAGGATCGAATTGCGGCTGCTTGACAGGTCATGATCTGAAACGTGCGGAAACAAAAACAGAGGGCTGATGGCCACGGCGATTTCCTCTGTCATTCATCCACGCAGATTCGACCTTGCACGTTACAGGATGATGTAGGTGCTATCGGATTGACGGCTTAACGTGGCGCTTGATGCGGAGTTCCTTGAGCCTCGATGCTTCCGGCAAAATCTCATGAGCCGAATTGCGAGAGCCTTTGTTCGATGAAGCAAAGCCCGTCTACAATTGTCCATCACGGCCGGCGGAGCCTTGATTCAAATCACTTGAGCCAAAATCACTTGAGCCAGGGTTGCTTGGGGCCAAAAGCCCAAGCGCAAGATTGAAATTGAAGGCCCGAGGTCAAAACCGAGGAAGTCGCGGCGGTTCCGCTTTGGTGGAGTTCAAGCTCCAGTCGGCCAGACAGAACACAATCCAATTTCTTGGACTAAAATAATAATGCATGAGCTTAGCGGGTCCCACGCAACTCTTTCTGCCATGATCCTAGAGCTGCATATGATCTCTCAAGTCGATCAAGCCATTTATATTCTAAGTATAAATACGTAAATTATCGATCACGAGACCTATTCTAACTGAAAACGGTGGTATTTTACCGGATACATTCTAGATTCGGGCCGGCTTTGCCCTGACTTTAAATCTGGAACCTTCGCTTGACCTTTTCGTTATGCTCCCAGGTAGTTCTCTGCTGAGGCTAGGCATTACAATGGACACGGTCAAAAAGGTCAGATCAAGTCGAGGCTTCGCTTCGATGGATCCTGAAAAGCAGCGCGCGATTGCGCGCAAAGGGGGCGAAAGCGTGCCCCATGAGAAGCGCAGCTTTTCGCAAAATCCCGAGCTGGCGGCGCAAGCCGGTCGCAAGGGAGGGCAAAGCGTCAGCCCGACGAAACGCAGCTTTTCTCAGAATCACACGCTGGCCTCTGAAGCCGGCCGCAAGGGCGGGCACGCGTCGCATGGCGTCGCGCGCAAGGCCGTCGAGGAAGCATAAGCTTCTGAAGCTTGCGTGATGCGCAAATAGCGCCGGTGGCGTTCTATAACGCCGCCGGCCGCATATCTGTGTTTAGACTTCGGTTGGGTGTGGTGTGGTGGCGGCGTCTTCCGAATCCGGTGAGCGGCGGCTCCCATGCGAGGAATGGCCACCTTTGCGGCCGGCTTCCGACGCCAATTGATGGTTCTGCGAAAAACTGCGTTTTTCGTTCGGAACGCTACGTCCGCCTTTGCGGGCGATTTCGCGTTGTTTCTCCGCGTTCATCGACGCAAATCCGCGAGCCGAAGTCTTCCTGTTCTCTACCATTCCGGTCTCCTCATCGACAATCGTCAGGCTAACCGTCAAATCCACAGACGGTTCCCTCACGAGAGTTTGCGGTTGCGAAGAGAGTTCAGGTCCTTGCCTAGGCCATAAGAGAGCGAAATATATCTAGCCCGCCGCAGTCGCCTCGTAGAGCCGGCATCTGGCTGCGAGCACGATCTCGCCCCGGGTTTCATCGTAGGAAAGCTGAAGCGCTGCGGCGAGTTTTTCCCGCACTTTCAGACGCGTCGTTTCGTCGGCGTTGCGCAGCAAGGCGGCGACGGGTCCCGATTCTAGCGCGAGACAAAGCGCATCTTCCAATGCCGATTGGGCGCGATCGCCGGCGTAGGCGGATGCTTGGCCCAAACGAAGCGGTACCTCGACCGATCGCGCGGCGGCATTGGCAAAACCCGCCTCCCCCAAAATGGCTTGGACGCGCTGAGTATCGGCGAAAGCGAAGGGTCCTGGAGCACCATCCGGCAATGGCGGCGGCGGATCGATCAGCTGATGCACGGCTGCGAGCGGCACCTTGATCCAGGGATTGTCGTCGAGCGCCGCCCAGCACAGAATCGCGAGGCGGCCGCCTGGTTTCAGAGCCCGCCTGATATTGGTGAAAGCAACGACGGGATCGGCAAAAAACATGACGCCGAAGCGCGACATCACCAGATCGGCTCGCGGTTCGAAGCGATGCAGCATGGCATCCGAAAGAGACCATTCGATACGCCCCATGCCGGGCTCCGCCGCACGCCATTCAGCCTCACGGGCCTTGGCGCGTTCGAGCATGGGTGCCGAAATATCGATGCCGCGGATATAGCTTTGCGCGCCGCAGGCTTTGGCAACTCTCAGGGTCAGATCGCCGCAGCCGCAGCCTATGTCGAGGATCGATTCGCCTGGCTTTGCCGCCGCTGCCGATAGCAATATGGCGGTGAGAGGTTCGAAGAGCCGGTCGAGACGGGCTTGAAGACGCGTCCAGATCTCGCCGCCGCGTCCGTTCCAAAGTTCGATCTGCGCGGCATTGAGGCTTGCGGTTTCAGGTTCCATGCCGCTCTGCTTAACAAGGTTTTGCGGCGCTGCGGCGGCAGAACCGGCTTCACGCCCGCCGAACCCGCCGTTGCGCCGTGCCCCCGGCCCGTTTATAGAGTGGCCCACCGGTTTCTCCGACACCCCTGGAGGCAAGAACCGGACGGCCGCAGCTGCGGCCATATTCAATCAAAGGACACCACCATGGCTGAGACGAAAATGCTCGCGGCCGCGGTGCGCGACGGGATAGGCAAGGGGGCCGCCCGTAGCGTTCGCCGTGAGGGCCGCATTCCAGGCGTCATATATGGCGGCGGCGATGCCGCCGAACCGATCGCGCTCGATTACCGCGAAGTGAATAAGCTGATCTATGCCGGACATTTCCTCACGACGATTTTCGAAATCGACGTCGATGGCAAGAAACAGCGCGTGATCCCGCGCGACTATCAGCTCGATCCGATCAAGGATCAGCCGCTGCATGTCGATTTTCTGCGGTTGAAGCCGGGCGCCAGCCTGCGCGTGCATGTGCCGCTGCATTACATCAATCAGGAAACCTGCCCCGGCATCAAGAAGGGCGGTACGCTGAACATCGTGCGCCACGATCTCGACATGCGGGTGCCGGCGGACAATATCCCGGATGCGATCATCGCCGATCTTGCAACGCTCGACGTCGCGGAATCGATGCGCATTTCGAGCATTCCCTTGCCGGAAGGCTGCAAGCTGATGTCGGCGGAGCGCGATTTTACGATCGCGACGATCGTGCCGCCTGTGGTTGTAGCGGAAGATCCGGCCGCCGCAGCCGCAGCCGCCGCGAAGGCCAAAGGCGGCAAGGGCGGCAAGGCCCCTCCGAAGGCTGCCGCCGCGCCTGCGGCCGCTGCGAAGCCGGCCGCCAAGAAGAAGTAAGACATGCTCGGCGGGCTCCCTGACCAAAGAGAGCGCGCCGATTCCATTCAAAAACCCTCGTGCTTCGAGACGCAGCTCCAATAGGAGCTGCTCCTCAGCATGAGGGTTTTGATAAAACCAAGCCACTTGCCCCTCACCCTGAGGAGCGCGCAAAGCGCGTCTCGAAGGGCGAGAGTCAAGCGAATGGGCCTAAAAGCCTTAGGCGGCGCCATGCTTCTTTTCGTCGGCCTCGGCAATCCGGGCAGGGCCTATCACATGAACCGGCACAATATCGGTTTCATGGCCGTGGACGCGATTGCCCGCGTTCATAATTTTCCGCCGTTCAAATCGCGTTTTCAGGGCCAGGTCAGCGAGGCGCCGATCAATGGCGAAAAAGTGCTGCTGTTGAAGCCCGAAACCTTCATGAACGACTCTGGCCGGTCGGTCTCCGATGCCACGCATTTTTATAAATTGAGCCCGCGCGAAGTCGTGGTCTTTCACGACGAGCTCGATCTTGCGCCGGGCAAGGTGCGGGTGAAGAAGGGCGGCGGCAATGCCGGCCACAACGGCCTGCGTTCGATCACCGAGCGTTTCAACAACGACTATCGCCGCGTACGCCTCGGCATCGGCCATCCGGGTGACAAAGCCCGCGTGCATGATTATGTGCTCGGCAATTTCCCGCAGGTCGAGCAGTTATGGGTCGAGGCTCTCTGCGGGGCCGTCGCCAAAAATGTCGGCGAGCTTGTCGAAGGCGACGATGCGACATTTCAGAACAAAGTCTATCTCGCCATGGAGAGCGCGGGCTTCACGTCCGAGGGGCTTTTTTAAATTATGAATACGGCGTCATGCGCGAGCTTGACCCGCGCATCCAGGCGCGATGGTCAATCGAAGAGATAGCTGCTTGGATGCCCGGATCAAGTCCGGGCATGACGATCGATCGAGGATGAATTATGGGCTTTAAATGCGGCATCGTCGGTCTGCCCAATGTCGGCAAATCGACCCTCTTCAATGCGCTCACGCAGACGGCTGCGGCGCAAGCGGCGAATTATCCTTTCTGCACGATCGAGCCTAACGTCGGCGACGTCGCCGTGCCGGATTCTCGGCTTGAGACCTTGGCTGAAATCGCCCATTCGAAAGAGATCATCCCGACGCGGCTGACCTTCGTCGACATCGCGGGGCTCGTGCGCGGCGCCTCCAAGGGCGAAGGCCTCGGCAATCAGTTTCTCGCAAACATCCGCGAATGCGATGCGATCGCCCATGTCGTGCGCTGTTTCGAGGATTCCGACATCACCCATGTCGAAGGCAAGATCGCACCCATCAACGACATCGAGACGATCGAGACTGAGCTGATGCTCTCCGATCTCGAAAGCCTGGAGAAACGCGCAAGCGCGCTCGAAAAGAAAGCCAAGGGCGCCGACAAAGAGGCTAAGGAACTCTTGGATCTGATGATGCGCTGTCTCGTGCTGCTGCGCGAGGGCAAGCCGGCGCGTCTTGCCGAAGTGAAGCCGGAGGAGATGAAGACCTTCAAGGGCCTCGGGCTTTTGTCGTCGAAGCCGGTGCTCTACGTCTGCAATGTCGAAGAGTCGGCTGCCGACAAAGGCAATAACTTCTCGGCGGAAGTGCTAAAGCGCGCCGCCGAAGAAGGCGCGGTCGCGGTCATCGTCTCAGCCAAGATCGAAAGCGAGATCGCGGTTCTCCCGCCGGACGAGCAGAAGGAATATCTCGAAGCCGTCGGTCTCGAAGAACCGGGCCTCAATCGCGTCATCCGCGCCGGCTATCAGCTCCTGGGGCTGATCACTTATTTCACCGTTGGTCCGAAAGAGGCCCGCGCCTGGACGATCCCGCAAGGCACCAAGGGCCCGCAGGCAGCGGGTGTCATCCATACGGATTTCGAAAAGGGCTTCATCCGCGCCGAGACGATCGGCTGCGACGATTACATCGCGTTCAAGGGCGAGTCCGGCGCACGCGAGGCGGGCAAATTCCGGCTCGAAGGCAAGGATTATGTCGTCGAGGACGGCGACGTGATGCATTTCCGGTTTGCGAATTAACGCACTAGCCTGTTCGAGTGGGTGCCGACGGCGGATGACAAGGCGGAGACATATTTTCTCCCGCATCCCAGCCTGGGAAACGTCGTCGGCAAATGCAGCGATGTAATTTTTTTTAAGGTTTGTAAGCCACTATCGACTCAAACGAAAACTCATTCGTCTGGGTCATCGCAATGTCATTTTCCGATACGTCTTCATTTGCCCGCGGGTCTGACTCGCTCGAAGTCCGCAGTCCCTTATGGAAACGCCTGGCGGCGATCGGATCGGGCACCGTGTTTCTCGCCTGCGCTGCGATCGGCACTTTGTCTTGGGTCATGCAGTCGAACATGGTCGATCATGCGATCGAGACCGAACTGACCCGAGCTGGAAGTTCGGTCTTCGATGCCCTTGGCGCTCAAAACCGCACGGCGGCCAGCGTCGCGGCAACAATCGCGGGCGAACCGGGTATCGCCGAGTTGGTCGCCGCCGGCGCCCGTGAAGACTTGATACAGCGTTACATCAATGCTCTGCCAATTCTTAAGAACGACGCGAACCTCCAGCTGGTCACCTTCGCCAAGGCGCCGGGTGTCGTTGTCGCGCGTATACAGACCCCTAACGATTTCGGTGACGACCTGACACAGCGCCGTCGAATGATCGTCGAGGCGCTCCGTCAGGGGAAAACCATGGTCGGCATTGAGCCGGCGCGCAGCGGGGCGCTGAGCACTTTCGCGACGGTTCCCCTCATCACTGCCAAGGGGGTTGTCGGTACTGTCGATGTCGGCACGCAATTGACCGATGCTTATTTCGAGCGGGTGAAAAAGACCAATAACGTCGATCTCGCCATCCAGATCGACGCGGATGGTCAGTTCCATACGCAAAATGCGACCTTCGCGGCGAAGACATATCTGACGCCCGAGGAGGCCCGGTCGGCTATCGATGGACACGAGATCCAGAAGATCGTGAACGAGGGCGGCAGAAGCCTCGCGGTCACGGCGCTTCCATTGCCGGATTTTTCCGGCCGCAAAATCGGCCTTCTCGAATTGGTCGACGATGTCTCGGCGATCGTCGGCCGGGGCCGTACGACCCTTCTGGTGACGATTGTAGGCTCCGCGCTGATCGCCGCTCTGTCGCTCGTCTTGTTCGTCATATTCGCCATTTCGCTATCGCGGCCGATCCGCAATCTGACGCTCACGATGCGCCGGCTGGCGTCCGGCGATCTTCAATCGCCGATCGAAGGCCAGGGGCGGCCCGACGAGATTGGCGCCATGGCCGCCGCGGTCCAGGTTTTCAAGGACAATGCCGTGGCCCTGGAACAGGCGACCGCCGATCGCGAACGCATGGAAACGGCTTCCGATACAGACCGGCGCCGCAACGAGGCGGAACGGCAAAGTCTCGCACGCCAGCAGGAAGAGGTTGTGCAGGCTTTAGCCGCGAGCCTCGAACGTCTGTCCGAAGGCGATCTGACCTCCAATATCGATGCGGCTTTCGCGCCTGAATATGAAAAACTCAAGGATGATTTCAACCGCGCTGTTTCGCGGCTGCGCCAGACGATGAAGGTCATCGCCGAAACCACGCAGGGCATCAGATCGGGTACGGGTGAGATCGCTCAGGCCTCCGACGATCTGTCGCGCCGCACCGAACAGCAGGCCGCGAGCCTTGAAGAGACGGCCGCTGCGCTCGATGAAATCACGGCGACTGTCCGGAAATCGGCGGAAGGCGCAAGCCATGCCCGTCAGGTGGTTGGCGCTGCCGATGAGGACGCGAAAAAGAGCGCGGTCGTGGTTCGCGAGGCAGTTCAAGCCATGGAGGGCATCGCCAAATCGGCGCAGCAGATCAGCCAGATCATCGGCGTCATCGACGAAATCGCGTTTCAGACCAATCTGCTCGCCTTGAACGCGGGGGTCGAGGCGGCGCGCGCGGGTGACGCAGGCCGTGGCTTCGCGGTCGTCGCTTCGGAGGTGCGGGCGCTGGCGCAGCGTTCGGCCGAAGCCGCGAAAGAGATCAAGAGCCTGATTTCGACTTCGACCACGCAGGTCGATCATGGCGTCAAGCTCGTCGCCGAGACCGGCAAGGCGCTGGAACGTATCATGACCCAGGTGAACGACATCAATGCTGTCGTCGCCGAGATCGCGACCGGGGCCAGAGAGCAAGCGACCGGCCTTGCCGAGGTCAACACGGCCATCAATCAAATGGATCAGGTGACGCAACAAAATGCGGCGATGGTTGAACAATCGACGGCGGCCAGCCACTCGCTGTCGCAGGAGACCGAACAATTGTCGAGCCTGATCGGCCAATTCCGGGTTGACTCCGGTCAAGGCGCCGAAGCCATGCGCCGCGAATTGCAGAAGGTGGCACCGCATGCGTTTCGACAGCCCGTGCCACGCGGGACCCGCGCCGCGCCGAAGGCGGCCGTGAATGCCGCGGCGGGCGGCTGGGAAGAGTTCTGAGGCGGCCATTCAGGCTGCTTCCAACTCGCGAACTTGACTTTCGCCATCGCCGGGCTCACGATAGCTCATCGAACTAAAGGCTGTACGTTTAAGCCCCCGCGCGCGAAAACACTCAGGTGTCGTGCGCATGCTCAAGACCTTCTCCTCAAATTTCGATTTCACGCCGCACGGTGCCTATGGCGCCTGCGTGGCATTTCTATCTACCTAAAAGGGAGTTCGTCATGAGCACCGGCACAGTTAAGTGGTTCAATACCGAAAAGGGCTATGGCTTCATTCAGAGCGCCGATGGCGGCCCGGACGTTTTCGTCCATGTCAGCGCCGTCGAGCGGGCTGGCATGCGCAGCCTCGTCGAGGGTCAGAAGGTCAGCTTCGAGCTGACGACCGACCGTCGTTCCGGCAAGACCTCGGCCGATCAGCTTCAGGCTGCTTGAAGCAAACCAAATGAATCCGCGTCGGCGACCATGGATGTAATGGCGCTTTGACAAGCGGATCTTCCAAATATTGAAAGGGTCGGGGCTATGCCCTGGCCCTTTTCATTTAAAGCTCAGCCTGTTCCGTTGAGAGTCCTCTACGGCGGGTGCCCACATGCGGCGCCATGGCACCTTCATGACGCTTCGAAAAAATGATGTGGATTCGAATGAGCCGGTGGTGTAACTCAACCCGCTGAGGCGGGCCGGCCCCTTGGGGCGGGTCCGGAAGATCAGCAAAGCTTTGACATTATAGGAGAAAATGATGGCTAAGAGCGCAGAAGAGGGCGCCCGCTATATTCTGACGATTTTTCAGCGGCATAACACCCGTAAGAACGGCACCGTGCTGATGAACAACCTCACCCTGCCTTTCGCTCAGGACGGCTGGACCATGGCCGATCTCGAGGCCGGTCTGCCATACGGCGTCGAAAAGGGCTGGTATACGATCGGTAAGGACTCGAAATTCGTGACGCTCACCGAAGCCGGCACGGTCGAAGCACCGGTTGGTTACGTCGCTTGGGGCCGCGAATAACGCCACCCGGCGTCCATCCAGCCTTTCCGACATGAAAGCCAACAGGGCCCGTTCTTCCGAACGGCGCCCTGTGCTTTTGCGCCACAGTCATCCCGGCTGCGGCGCCCGGAATGGATCGGCCTTTCCCCAGGTGATGAAGAGCTCCGGCCACGCGTGAACCTCTGTTCCCGGCCGCCCCAAGCCCCATCCATGCCCGCCCGATTGGAAGACATGCAGTTCGGCCGCGACTTTTGCGGCGCGAAGCGCAGCAAACATCATCAGACTATTGTCC
Organism: Methyloferula stellata AR4; assembly: GCF_000385335.1. Classification (NCBI taxonomy): domain Bacteria; kingdom Pseudomonadati; phylum Pseudomonadota; class Alphaproteobacteria; order Hyphomicrobiales; family Beijerinckiaceae; genus Methyloferula; species Methyloferula stellata. Next base: position 730,712 of record NZ_ARWA01000001.1, read on the forward strand.
AATGGCGAGATTGGATCGTCCGCGGCTTGGGCGAGGAAGGTCGGCGGCGTTTGCGCATCCACATGGCGCTCGACCGAATAAGCGATGCTGTCTGCTTCACTTGGATGCGAGCCTAAAATCTCGCGGCGCGAATGGGTATGGTCGAAGGGCGGCATCATCGTCAGCACCGGATAGATCAGCGCGGCAAAATCCGGCCGGGCTGAAACGCTGTCGGTGGAATCGACCGGCGCATAGAGCGATTTTGCCGGTTGCACGGCCGTCATACCGGCAAGATGGCCTCCGGCGGAAAAGCCGATGATGCCGATACGCGCCGGATCGATGCCGAAGTCTGTCGCGCGACCGCGCACGATCCGCATGGCGCGCTGCCCATCCTGAAACGGCGCGGCCGCTGGCCAGCCATCTTCCGGGAGCCGGTAGATGAGTTCGAACGCCGTAATGCCTAAAGACTGCAGCCACTGGCACGTCGGCGTGCTTTCATTGCCCGCCTCTATATGCGCGTAACCGCCGCCTGCGATCACGACGGCGGCTGTGCCGTCCGGATGTGCCGGGCGATAGACGATGAGACGCGGCCGGGACACATTCGTGAGCGATCCTTTGGAGCTGACGGTTTCCCTGCCTGAAGGGCCCATGTTGCCGGGCGGTGCATCGGGCCAAAGCGCGATGGTTTCCGGCTGTGTCTCTGCGCCGGCTTTGCCCGACGCGGCGAGCACGGCTGCCATGCCGAGCAGGGATCGGCGATCAATATGGGGCATGATGGGCGTCTCAAAAACGCTGAGTGATTCCGGCAGCATGAGCCTGTCGAATCGCTTGAAAGCCTTGCGATCGATCGCGCGCAAGTCCCGGGCTTAGCGCCCTTCCGCCCGCGCGCGGATCGCGGCGAGATGTTCGTTGTTCTGAAACAGGACCATGATGATCTCGGTCACGATTCGCGCCGCGACAATGCCGACGGCCATTGCGATCAATGTCTCGCAGAGCATAAGAACACCCGCGAAAAAGGAATAAAAGAGAATCGTCAGCGCCGCGAAAATTCCGGAAAGGCCGAAGACGCAGATCAGTGCGATCTGAAGGAAATAGAAAAGGCGGATGATCGACGGCGTGAGATAGCGGTCGAAATTCAGAAAATCCTGAAGCATGTTGTTCCCCACATGACGGCTTCTATTTCTTTGCCTTGGCGCCGAAAATACCGTTTCGCCGGATTTTGTCACGGGCGATTGACCGGTTGACGACGCGCAAATGCCGGGCATGCCGCCCGAAGTCGCGGAACTTCCGTTTATGTTTATGTTTTGATGAATGATTTCTTCAAAGATAAGACGGGTTTTGAATTCTTCTATCTTTCAACGTCTCAAAAATTCGACATGCGACATGCCGGTGATAGGTTCGGTGCCACAGCCGCCTGTAAAAGAGCATTATTAAGGCGAGGCGGGGGAGAATCCGAAAAAGCAATTGCTAGGTTCTGTCCTTGGCCTGTAGCATTCCCCTTAAGCGGGATATGGCGAAGAGGTTCGCCAATTTCGCGCATTTCGGGGGGACGGCATGTCGGAGCGAGCTTGGTTCTTTGCCTCCGCGGGCAAGCAGGAGGGCCCTTTTCCGGAGCCCCAATTTCGCGACCTAATCGCGACCGGGCGTGTCACGCCGGATACGCTCGTGTGGAGCGACGGCATGTCCGGCTGGGAAAAGGCGAGTGACGTTCCCGGCCTCATATATGGTGGCGCGGGACAGCCGCCGGCCCTGACGGCCGGCGGTCCGGTCGAAGCCGATTTCGGCGTCTGGTCGCTGTTCGGCTGGACCCTTCTCGTGCTGGTCGGCACTTTGTTGGTCATCCCGGCGCCATGGGTCATGACAGGGTTCTACCGGTGGGCCGTTGCGCATGTGCGCGTGCCGCAAAGGCCGAACCTCGCGTTCACGGGGCAGCCCGGCGACATCTGGTGGGTTTTCATTCTCATCGCGCTCGGCAGCTACGCCGGGCTCGCGCATCATTACTGGTACCTGCCCTATCTTTTCCTGCCGATACAGGTGTTTTTGAGCTGGCTCGTGATCCGATGGGTGATCAGTCATTTCAGCTCTGAGGGACAGCCTCTTCCTTTGAGTTTCACAGGCAGCTTTTGGGCCTATATCGGCTGGTATATTTTCCTCTATGTGTCGTTCATCACGATCATCGGCTGGGCCTGGGTGGCTACAGCCTTCATGCGCTGGATGTGCCGGAACATCGCCGGCACGCACCGCGAGGTTTTCTTCAACGCCAGCGGATGGCAGGTGCTGTGGCGGACATGGGTCTACGTCCTGACCTGCATTTTCATCATACCCATCCCATGGATGACGCGTTGGCTCGCGCGTTGGTACGTGTCGCAATTCTCGGTCGGTGCGCCGACGACGTAAGCTAATCCAGCTCTTCTCCAAAGCCTTCGTTCCGCAAACTTTTGCTTGCAGAAATGGTGCGTGACTACCAGTATCCTAATTAGGATCGGGGTAGCCAGATGGGATTCCGTTTTCGTCGTTCGGTTAAAATACTACCGGGCGTAAGAATAAATCTCAGCAAGAGCAGCGCATCGGTGTCGCTGGGTGGGCGAGGCTTCCACTACACAATCGGGCCGAAGGGGACGCGAGTCACAGCCGGGATTCCGGGAACGGGCCTGTCTTGGACTGAATATAGTCCGTACGTACAGAAGCACCCCGAAGTCCCGGATATCTTACCACCGCCACTTCCCGATCCACCTCTACTACAGCATCACGAATCGCTTCAGATCATTCAAAATGCTTCTGCGGATCAAATAAACGCCCTCTCTACCAGCGAACTAGCGCCCATTTTAGATCGTGCAAATCGTCGTATCCGACTTGCACCGACAGTATTGGTCTTCTGCCTCTTGCTGTTTGTTGCGGCTTTGAGTCAGACCAATCGGGCGTGGGTTAATTTAACAGCCCTTTACGCAGCGATCTTCGTTCCGATTGCAATTGCGGTAGACCGTTATCGCCGTTCTGTGAAAGTGACTCTCGACCCGGAAGGCGTGATTGCTCGCACCTCCGACGCTCTATCCGCAGCTTTCACCGAGCTTATGCAATGCAAGGTTACATGGATCGTGCACGCTGAAGGGCGAACAACTGATTGGAAGCGAAATGCCGGAGCAACAAGTCTTGCTGGGCGTAAACAAATATTGCTGCATTTCGGGAAACCAACTTGTATTCGGGGAAGAAAAAAGTTCCCTGCCTTTCAGATAGGTTCTGATCAGCTTTATCTTTTGCCCGACGCAGCATTAGCTGTTGTTAGAGGTAAGGTTGCGTCTGTCAGTTATCGCGAATTGGAATTCTCCAGCCACGTCGTCCAATTTATTGAGGAAGGAAGAGTGCCCTCAGATGCGACAATCGTTGAGCACACTTGGCGCTACGTAAACAAGTCAGGTGGTCCAGACCGCCGCTTCATCAATAACAGACAGCTGCCTGTCTGCCTTTACGGCGAAGTGGCGTTTCATTCTGCTGGAGGATTGAATTGCAAAGTCCAGGTATCGAAATCATCAGCGATCGATTCCCTTTACAAGGTGATCGAAGCGCTAAGACAAACATCGGCCAAGATACCTAAATCGGTCACATACATAAAAACAGCGAAACGCTGGCCGACTATAGCATTTATCCTTGTTTTTGCAGTTTTAACGTCGTTTCAAATTGCCTTTCTTAAAGACGATGCTCTCAGGGGTTTCGCGGGCCTCAATTCGCACGGGGCATCCGATAGAAGGCAAACCGCGACCGGACCGATCATTCAGCCTGATGTCGAAGCGTCTCCAGAAATTGGCGGCAAGAACTACGTAGCTGCGGAGCCACAAAACGCGCCACTCGACTTGAAACAGCCTCCCGCACCCTCCGATTCTGGGCCGCCGGCCACGACTGACGCGCAGAATTCGGATCACCTTCTCAACTTGGAGGACCCGCAGAATGTCGTTTGGGCGCAATCGCGCCTCAGAGAGCTAGGGTTCTTGCGCGGCCGTACAAAGGGTTGGGATTCCGTTTCACGGTTGGCTCTTCGCGATTTTAAAACGACAAACAACCTCGCTGCCGATGACAAGTGGGATTTGAAAGCGCAAGAACTACTCGCGTCTGGTCCCGCGTTTGGGATGGAGCAAACATTTATCGGTTCATGGTCGGAAAGCGCCTGTAGAACCGATGCCAAGCCCGATATTTTCATCACCTCTCGCCGTGCCGTCTCATCCGCCGGAGGCATTTGTGAGTTTTTCAATATCCGACGGTCGCCGTATGGTTGGAGTGTTGAAACCGCGTGTTCGAATGCTGGAGAGAGATGGAAAGCGAACATCCATTTAGCGGTTAGTGGAGAAACGCTGATTTGGACTGGAAGAGACGGACGCTTAACTCAATATCACAGATGCCAATGAAGCTAGTGGCCTGAGAATTCGATGAGCGTGCGCACCGGCACGCCAAGCGCTTCGATCTTCTTGGCGCCGCCGAGTTCCGGCAGATCGATAACGAAACAGGCCGCGATCACGTCAGCGCCGATCTTCTGCAGGAGCTTCACCGCGCCTTCCGCCGTGCCGCCGGTCGCGATCAGATCGTCGACGAGGATCACTTTCTCGCCGGGAAGAACGGCATCGACATGCATCTCCATTTCGTCGATGCCATATTCGAGCGAATAGCCGATCGTCACTTTCTTGTAGGGCAATTTGCCTTTCTTTCGGATCGGCACGAAGCCGATCGAGAGCTGATGCGCGATGGCGCCGCCCAGAATAAAACCGCGCGCCTCCATCCCCGCCACTTTGTCGACCTTGGTACCGGCCCAAGGCTGCACCAATTCATCGATCGCGCGGCGAAAGGCTCTTGCATCGCCGAGCAAGGTCGTGATGTCGCGAAACATGATGCCGGGCTTGGGATAATCCGGAATGGTGCGGATCGAGGCCTTGAGATCGAAAGGTTCGTTCATGAATTCACTCGTTTCATGATGGCATCGAGTTTCTGCAAAAGCGCCGGATCGCGCGCCTCGGGCGCTGTGAGGAAAGCCGCATCGAGCGCGCGGTCGGAGCCGATCGGACAGGGCTCATGTTCGGCCGGGAAGTCAAGCAGCAGGCGGGCCAGGAGGCGCGCGGCATTGCCGCTATTGGCCTGCACGATCTTGATGACCGAGGCGACGTCGACATTGTCGTGACCCGGATGCCAGCAATCGTAATCGGTGACCATGGCGACCGTCGCATAGGAGATTTCCGCCTCGCGCGCGAGCTTGGCTTCCGGCATGGCGGTCATGCCGATGACGTCATAGCCGGCACCCTTATAGGCGAGCGATTCGGCGAGCGATGAAAATTGCGGGCCTTCCATGCAGACGTAAGTGCCGCCCTCGACGAGGGCGATGGATTCGGCCGCCGCCGCGGCGGCGATCCTCTTGGCCAAAAGCGGCGCGATGGGATGCGCCATCGAAACATGCGCGACGCAGCCATTGCCGAAGAAGGAGGATTGCCGCGCGACCGTGCGGTCGACGAATTGATCGACCAGCACGAAAAGCCCCGGCGCCAGCTCGTTCTTGAACGAGCCGCAGGCCGAGACCGATACGATGTCGGTGACGCCGGCGCGTTTCAAAGCATCGATATTGGCGCGATAATTGATGCCCGACGGCGAGAGTCTATGGCCGCGCCCGTGCCTCGGCAGAAACACGGCCTCCGTTGCGCCGATACGGCCGAAGCGCAAAATATCCGAAGGCTCACCCCAGGGCGTTTCGATCTTCTCTTCCCGCTGATCGGCGAGACCCGGAAGGTCATAGACGCCGGAGCCGCCGATAATGCCGACGAGGGCTTTGGTCATGGGTTTATCCGTCCAACGCAAGCAGAGCCGCAGCGGCGTTGCTTAGACCATTTTTGCGATGATGGGCAGCGGCTTGCGGATTTTTTACGTTACGCCCGCAATGGATCTCTGCCCCAACGCTTTCGGTGGCATGAAACAAAACCGGATCTTGGGCGAATTGATATAAAATGATCTCCGAGGAGAGCTGCCAATGTTCATTCGCCATAAAAAGGGCTGGGAAATCCCCGAGCGGGAGGCAACACCCGAATCCCTCTTTCTGAACCGCCGGGCTCTGGTCAAAAGCGCGGTTGCCGCGGGCGCGTTGCTCGCCAGCGGCGGTTTGGCGGAGGCGGGCTTCTTTTCGTCGGATGCGCCCGCGCCGGCCATGCCCGATCCTTCGCTCGGGCTCTATCCCGCCAAGCGCAACGAGATGTTCACGCTCGACCGCGAGATCACGCCCGAAGCGGTGAATACGCATTACAATAATTTCTACGAATTCGGCATGACCAAGAATATCGCCGACGCCGCCGAGGCGTTGAAGATCCGGCCTTGGACGGTAAAGCTCGACGGCTTGATCGAAAAGCCGGGCATGATCGCGATCGACGATCTCTTGAAGGCTATGCCGCTCGAAGAAAGGCTCTACCGGCACCGCTGCGTCGAGGCCTGGTCCATGGCGGTGCCCTGGACGGGATTCCCGCTGAAAGCGCTTATCGATTACGCCAAGCCGCAATCGGGCGCCAAATATGTGCGGATGGAGACTTTCCTCGATTCCAAAATGGCGCCGGGGCAAAGGCAGTTCTGGTACCCCTGGCCCTATGTCGAGGGGCTGACCATGGCGGAAGCGACGAACGATCTCGCCTTCCTCGTGACGGGCGCCTATGGCAAGCCTCTGCCGAAAAGCATGGGCGCGCCTTTGCGGCTCGCGACACCGTGGAAATACGGGTTCAAATCGGTGAAATCGATCACCAAGATTTCATTCGTCGCCGAGCGGCCCAAGACCTTCTGGGAGCAATTGGGCCCGTCGGAATATGGGTTCTGGGCCAACGTCAATCCGGCCGTGCCGCATCCGCGCTGGAGCCAGGCGAGCGAGGAAGTGCTCGGCACGGGGCAACGCCGTCCGACGATGCTCTATAACGGCTATGGGGATTACGTTGCTTCGCTCTACACCGGCCTCGAAAAAGAGCCGCTGTTTATGTGAGAAAGAGGCGTCTTCCGAAACCCTCATCCTGAGGAGCGCTTCGCGCAGCGGAGCGCGTCTCGAAGGACGAGGGTTTCAACACATGCGATAACCGCCGTCGCCCTTCGAGACGGTGGCTTCGCCACCTCCTCAGGGTGAGGGCTTTTTCGGTTACTTGGCTTCGGCCGTTCTAAACGCGGCCAACCCCGCTTCCGTCAGTTTATAAAAACCCGGCATGGGCGCATTCGCCATCCAGCCACTGCCGACGATCTTGTCCAAGGCCGGTTTGAGATCGCCGTCGCGGAAGCGTTTCAACTGCAGGCTTTCTTGCAGCGGCGCCCAGAGAAACGATTTGCCGACCTTGATGCCGCGCGCGCCGATCTCGTTCATGATCGCTTTGATCGTGTCGTCCTCGGACGGCGGCGCGCCGAAGAATTTCACATATCCGGCTTTGGTCATTTTGTAGGAGCCCGCGGTGGCGTCTTCGATCACGCCCTCGTCGCCCATTTGTTTCAAGGCGGCGACGAGTTCGTCCTGATGCGGATACCTTATCTGCAAAGACGCGAAGGAAAATGTTTCGCCTTCCCGAAAGCCCCTGGCATTGATGAAATGATTGATTGCCTCTACCGCCGTCGCCGCCATTCTGCCCACCCGCCATTCAAGACTTGATCGATTGCCTGCGCGTTTGGGCTATTCCGCCGCCGAACGCAAATGCTCGGCATGCGCCAAGAACTTCTCAGCTTCGAGTGCCGCCATGCAGCCCATGCCGGCGGCCGTTACCGCTTGGCGGTAGATCTCGTCCGCCACGTCGCCCGCCGCGAAGACGCCGGGCACATTGGTCGCCGTCGAATCCGGCGCCGTCTTGATATAGCCATTGGGCTTGATCTCGAGCTGGCCCTTGAAGAGGTCGGAGGCGGGCGCGTGGCCGATGGCGATGAAGACGCCGTCGGCTGGAATATCCCGCGAAGCGCCGGTCTTGACGTTCTTCACCCGCGCATGGGTGACGCCTGCCGGTGCAGGCGCGCCGCAGATCTCGTCGATGACGGTATCATAGACGACTTCGACATTGGCCGAGCGGACAAGACGCTCCTGCAAGATGCGCTCGGCGCGGAATTCCGGGCCGCGATGCACGATCGTGACCTTGCTCGCGAGATTGCTCAGATAAAGCGCCTCCTCGACCGCCGTATTGCCGCCGCCGACTACGACCACGGGCTTGCCGCGGTAGAAGAAGCCGTCGCAGGTCGCGCAGGCCGAGACGCCATAGCCCTTGAACGCGGCCTCCGACGGGATGCCGAGCCATTTGGCCTTGGCGCCCGTGGCGATGACGAGCGTGTCGCATGTATAGATCGTGCCGCTATCGCCTTCGAGGCGGAACGGCCGGGTTTTAAGATCGACCGAGACGATATGGTCGGTCATCATCTTCGTGCCGACATGCACGGCCTGAAGCCGCATCTGCTCCATGAGCCAGGGGCCTTGGATCGCTTCGGCGAAGCCCGGATAATTTTCGACATCGGTGGTGATCATCAATTGGCCGCCGGGCTCGAAGCCGGAAATCAAGATCGGCTCGAGAAGTGCGCGGGCGGCATAGATCGCCGTCGTATAGCCGGCCGGCCCCGATCCCACGATGATCAATTTGGCATGGGTTCTTCCGACGTCGGGGGCAGCGATTGTGGACATGAAAGCCTCGTTTCGGGCGCCGCCCGGGTGTTTTGAACGGCGCGATGGGTGTTATTTAAATGGTGGTTTACCGGATGAAAACGAAGAGCGGAGACCGGTAGAAACGCCTATGACATTCTACGCAATTTATTTGCCGCGCCGTCCCAGGGCAACAAGCAAGGCTTCCGCTTGGTCCCGCGCCATCCGGCATATCCGATTTAAATTCCTATGATTATTTTAATTTTCGCGCGGCCTCATTCCGCGGGGCGCTAGGCCCTTTGTTGAGCGAGGCTGAACGATGCAACCGACATTGCCGGTTTTCAAAGGATTTTGGCGCCGCGCCGCGCTGGCCTGTGTGGCAAGCACCGCGATATGTTCCGTGGCTTTCGCGCCTTTCGCGCAGGCCTGCACCAGCTTTTTGCTGCGCACCTCCGACGGCGGGGCCGTCTATGGCCGCACCATGGAATTCGGCTTTCTGATCGACTCGCAGGCGATCGTGGTGCCTCGGCGGTTTGCCTTACGGGGCAGCGGACCCGACGGTAAGCCGGGGCTTGCCTGGAACGCCAAATATGGCGCGGTCGGCCTCAACGCCTATGGACTGCCTGTATTCACCGACGGCATGAACGAAAAGGGTCTCGCCGGCGGCATTTTGCTGTTTCCCGGTTACGCCGGCTATGCCGATCCGGCGATGGCCGACGCGGGCAAGTCGCTTGCCCCCTGGGAGTTCCTCACCTGGGCGCTGACCAGTTTTGCGACCGTGCAAGAGGTGAAAGCCGCGCTATCGGGCATTACGATCATCAACCTGCCGCAGTCGAATCTGGGCGCAACGCCGCCCGTCCACTATGCGCTGCACGATGCGAGCGGGGCTTCGATCGTGATCGAGCCGGTTGCCGGCGTGTTGAAGGTCTATGACAATCCCACCGGGGTTTTGACCAATGCGCCGACCTTCGATTGGCAGATCACCAATCTCAGGAATTACGTGAAAATTTCGCCCGAGAACGCGCCGCCCCTGAAGCTCGACGGGATGACCATCGCGCCTTTGGGCGAGGGCTCGGGCCTTCTCGGCGTGCCTGGCGATCCGACGCCGCCATCGCGCTTCGTCAGAGCTTTGGCCTATGTCGTGACGGCGAAGAAAATGCCGACGGGCGACGAAAGCGTCAGATTGGCCGAGCATATTCTCAATAATTTCGACATTCCGTCGGGCTTCATCCAAAGCGGCCGCAGCGTCAGTACGAAAACCCCGCTGGAATTCACCCAATGGTCGTCGATCGCCGATCTGTCGCGCAAACGCTATTACGTCAAAACCTATGAGGATCAGGTTTTGCGCGGCATCGATCTGATGAACATGGATCTGGATGCGAAAACCATCCAGACGGCGGTACTGAAACCCGACATGCCGGTGCCGATGCTGGAGTTTTCGAAGCCGTAGTCGTTTGCCTAGGGTCTGGACTCAATCAGCCTGACAGCGAGCGACGGTCCGGTTGTTCTGAATCAGGCGGGAACGCACGGCGCCGCCTCGACGCTCGCGACCCGATCGAGATTTGCGATCAGTCGCGTGAGCAGGACAACAAGCTGCGCGGCCTCCTGGTCCGTGAAGCCGCTCAACGCCTCGCAGTTACCCCGGAGCAAGGCTGCAACCGCGCTTGGCAGACGCGCTTCTGCGGCTTGCGTCATCGAAACGTGGCTGCTGCGTCCATCGGCCGGGTCAGGCGTGCGTTGGATGAGTCCGTCTCGCTCCATGCGGGCGAGCATTTGCGCCATCGGCGGCTGCTCGATCTTGGCGAAGCGGGCTAGATCACGCTGCGTGCTTGCTCGGCCGTCCCGAAGCGCGACCAGTACTGGCAGATGACCGACGCCGAAGCCCAAGGGCTTCAGGCGCGCTTCGCTCAGGCGAGCGAAGCCGCGCGCCGCGAGACTGATCAGGTGCCCTGGTGTCGAGAGCACGTCCTTGTTCGTCAAATTTCTCGCTTGCACTGTTCGACCCCCTGATACATACGTGCATATATATTGCTTCTATTCCCTGACGCAAACACAGGTACACCCGAGGAGAGCACGATGGATGGCGATGTCGAAATCCTGAAACGCATCTACGACCGCTTCAACTTGCGGGATATCGATGGCGTGCTGGTCGTGCTTGCCGATGATGTCGCTTGGGCCAACGGCATGGATGGGGGTCACGTTCACGGTCGCGAGGCCGTGCGCGAGTACTGGACCCGGCAGTGGACCATGGTCAGTCCGCACGTCGAACCTGTGGGCTTCCACAGGGCTGCTGACGACGCAATCGTCGCAGAGGTTCGGCAGTCCGTCCACGATCTCGAAGGCAAGCCGCTTCGTGGCCAGACGCACGGGCTGAAGGACAAGACGGTTGAACACGTCTTCCGCTTTCGAGACGGCAAGGTGACTAGCTTCGACATCCAGGATGCCACCTAAGCAGCTGGTTGGACTGCCTAGTACCAAAAGGCAATGACGGCAGCCGCTGCGGATAACATGCACGAAGCCCTCGTGTTTCGAGACGCGCCCATGGCCCTTTTCGCAAATTGCTGGAATAAAATGGCTTTGGATTGTATCAATCCAAACGCATGAACGCAGTCGAGACCCCTTCAGCGCTTGCCGGCGAGATCGCCGAGAGCTTCTGTGCGAGCCTTGCGCAAGCGGAAGGTCTTGCCGCGCCCTTTCCCTATTTCCGCGCCACGCATCTCTTTCCAGCGCAAGTCGCCGAGGCCTTGGCGGCTTTGCCGCTCGAGGCGCCGTCTCCGGCGTCCGGCCGGCGCGAATGGGTCAAGGAACGGCTTTACGTCGATCAGGTCTGGCGCGCGCAGAGCAGTTTGCTCCATGCCGTGGCCTTGGCGCTGCAATCTCAACAAGTCGCAAGCGCGCTTCACGCGCTTTGCGGCGCGCCGCTCGATGGCACTTATCTGCGGCTTGAATATGCGATCGATGCCGATGGATTCTGGCTGGAACCGCATACCGATCTGGGCGTGAAGAAATTCACCGGATTGATCGCGCTTTCCGGCAGCGATGCGGAAGATCAGGATCTCGGCACCGATCTTTACACATCGGCGGCGGAGCCCTTCGGCCGGGCTCCGTTCGTGCCCAATGCCGGAACGCTCTTCGTGCCGGGTACCGAGACTTGGCACGGATTTGCGCCGCGGCCGATCAAGGGGCTGCGCAAATCCGTGATTTTGAACTATGTCGGCGCGGATTGGCAGAGCCGCGAGCAGCTCGCCTTTCCGGATCGGCCGATCGCGCTCTAAAAGCTCTTAATGACGGGGGCCTGGCGGCGGGGGTGGCGGCGGCACGACCGGCGTCAGGGTCAGCGTGGTGACGCCCGCCGTGATGTCGACGCCGGTCTGGGTCGAGACGGAGAGCGGTTGGAGGCTGATCGTATTGCCATTGCCGCCGACGAGCGAATTGGCGTCGAGACCTGCAACGATGGTTACGCCCGCCGACGCGCCGGAAAAGGTGCCGGCCAAGGGGAATGGGTCGGTCGTCGGGGCGGCTATGAGGACGCCCCAAGACAATTTGCCGGGGCCGGTCACGCCGAGGTCGACGCCCACGGTCGTGATGGAGCCCGTATAATATTCGATACCGCCATTCGTCGGGTGATAAATGCAGGATAATGCCCGGCCCGAGGTGACGACTGCACCGACGCTGGGGCTGACATTGCATTCAAGCATGCCCGCGGGGGCGGGCGCTTGCGCCGACGCCGGCAGGGTGGCGCCGATACCGGCGAGGATCGCCGCTGTGAAAAGGGCGCGATGGGTCAAATCGGACAAACATTCCTCCCGTGAAAAGGCCGCCTTAAATAAGCGCCCGCGTAAGCTTTGTGATCGCAATTAAGACCTTCCAATGGCAAAGCTGCCATCATTTTGTGCCAAGAATGTTAATGCCGGTGGTGATGCCGATAATAATGCACCGGTCCGGGGGCAGAGGTGCCGGCGCCAATGTCAACGAGTGGCCGCAAATGCGACCATCGGACGGCGCATTGTGCCACGGGCTCCATTTAAGGCATAGCTTGCGGCCGATGATTCCTTTGCTTCGCCAATTCTCCAGCTTCTTTTGGATCGGCCTCGTCGTTGTCGGCGTGCATTACGGCGTGCTGGTCTTTCTCGTCGAAATAGCCCATGTCGCCGTCCTGCCCGCGACGCTCACCGGCTATACAGCGGGAGGCTTGGTCTCCTATCTGCTCAACCGGCATCACACGTTCAAAACCGGCCGGCCGCATGAGGAGGCTGGCTGGCGCTTCGTTGTCGTAGCGGGCATCGGGTTTGGGCTGACGTCGGTCTTCATGTGGCTTTTCTACGCGAGGATGCATCTGCCCTATCTGCTGGCGCAGCTCGTCACGACGTGCTGCGTCATGGTCTGGAGCTTCGCCGCGCATAAATTCTGGACGTTCCGCTTCGTGCCGCCCGCCTAATGCCGAAAAGTTCAAGACTTTTTGTTCTAACACGGGCGTCATGCGTGGACTTGATCCCCGCATCCAGCCGCACCTCTTTCCCTTGCCGCCTGGATGGCCGGGTCAATCCCCGGATCAAGTCCGGGGATTGACCATGGCGCAATCGAGAGGTTGTTCCTTTTACGGGAATTTCACCACCGGCGGCATTGAGGACAGGATGGAATCGACATTGCCGCCCGTCTTCAGCCCGAAGATCGTGCCGCGATCGTAGAGCAGATTGAATTCCACATAGCGGCCGCGCCGCACCAATTGCTCGTCGCGGTCGGCCTCTGTCCAGGGCGTCTTGAAATTGCGCCGGACGATCTCCGGATAGATGGCCAAAAAGGCTTCGCCGACATCGCGGGTGAAGGCGAATGTCTCCTCGAATGTCTTGGGAGAATCCGCCGGACAATCGAAATAGTCGTAGAAGATGCCGCCGATGCCGCGCGGTTCGTTGCGGTGCTTCAAGAAGAAATAGTCGTCGCACCATTGTTTGAGCTTCACATAATCGGCGACGTTTGGATGATTCCGGCAAGGCGTTTCCATCGCGGCGTGGAAATCCTTCGCATCCTGATCGTCCTGTACCCGGCGCCGGTCGAGTACCGGCGTGAGATCGGCGCCGCCGCCGAACCAGCCTTTGCTCGTCACAACAAAGCGCGTGTTCATATGCACCGTCGGCACATGCGGGTTGACGGGATGGACGATCAGGGAAATGCCCGAAGCCCAGAAGCGCGGATCCTTGTCGGCGCCGGGGATTTGAGCTGCGAATTCCGGCGGGAACGTCCCGTAGACCGTCGAGGTATGGACGCCAGCCTTTTCAAAGACGCGGCCCTTCAAAATCGCCATTCGGCCGCCGCCGCCATCGCCGCCCGCGTGATCGGTGCGCTGCCAGGATTTGATTTCAAATCGGCCCGGCGCCGCGTCGGGACTTGCAAAAGGGCCGGGCGCCGAAGTTTCGAGCTCTTCCAGCGCCGCCGTGATCCTGGCTTGCAGGGCTTCAAACCAGGGGCGGGTCTTGTCTTTATAAGCGTCGAGGCCGTTCACCTCAGCCATTGATCTCAACCTTCGAGCAGAAATTCACGCCAATCGCGGGCGTCCGTGGGCCAGTTAAGCGCGCGTGCCAGCCGATGAATTGCGATGGATCAACCGCCGCCGCGACCTAATGTCAACGGGCGTGTGTTTCAGGTTTATTTCAGGGCGACATGCTGATTGAAAGCGCCGCTGAGGATTTTGACGAGCGCGGTTTTGACGTTGCGGCCCGTATCGGTGAGATCCATGACATAGCAATTATGCGGATAGCCGATGTCGGACGCTTTGCCGCTGGTTTCCTCATCGACCTTGGCCTGGCCCTTGATCCTGGCCTTCAACTCGGGGTCGTCGGCGATGGTGGTCAGACCCTTCGCCTGCAATTGATAGTCGAGCATGAGCATGCGGCGCATGTCGACGGTCGGGCGCTGGTAATCGCAGAGGGCACTGAGTTCGCCGACATTCATCAGCCGTTCGAATTCATCGGGTTCGAGGCCGTTGACGGCCTCGAGCACTTTAGCCTTTTCGGCGGCGTTCACGTCGAAGGGCGTGAGGCGGGATGAAACATTTCCTTGATCGAAGGCGATCTTCACGCCTTCGACCTCGATCGCCGTCACGGAAGTGGCCTTCTGGAGCAGCGCCTGGCTTACCGTCAGAAGCGTCGGAAAATTCCATGCAAGGAGCCCGAGCCCGATGAGACAGAGCCCGGTCAGCATCAATTCCTTGAATGATTTGAGTGCGTTCGACATGGGACCCTCCCCTTAGAGCGGGATGAGGAAAAGTGTGTAGCGGTTCTCCTCCCGCATCCCGCTCTAATCATCGTGATCTAATGGAAAGAGGGTCGCAGAAAGCCGCGCGTCCGGCGGTGCGTGTCCGCACAGGGGACGTCTCAACCGCCGGCGATCTGCCGCAAAGCCTCTCCCGCGACCATGGCCGCGGCGACGGCGACGTTCAGCGAACGCAAGGGTGGCTTCAAGGGGATAAGCACGCTTGCATCGGCGGCCGAATGGACGTCCTCGGGCACGCCGGCGGATTCGCGTCCGACTAGCAGGATATCGCCGGGTGCATAAGCAAAGCCCGTGTAAGCCACTGAAGCTTTGGTCGAAAGCAGGATAAGGCGGCGGCCTTGATCCTTTCGCCAATCCTCGAATGCCAGCCAGGACACATGTCGCTTTATCGCTACATGGTCGAGATAATCCATGCCGGCCCGGCGAAAATGCTTGTCGGTCACCGGAAATCCCGCCGGTTCGATGATCGCGGCGTCAATGCCGAGGCAAGCGCACATCCGAAGCATCGTCCCGCAATTTTGCGGAATGTCCGGCTGGTACAGTGCAAGAGTCAGCGAAGTTTGAGACGGCGGCGCCGTCATTGGGGCTTCATGTACGGAAATTCCCGGCCGGAAAGGATAAGATGACATTTCTGATGGAATGGCCAAAGAGACCTCCTCCGGAGCTGTCAAGCCCGAAGCGGGTTCCTGCGCCATTCGAGAGAGTGGCGAAGCGTCGCATTGTCCGGGGGTGAGGGCTTGCTACTAGTCGCCGCGACAACGTCGCACTTGCTCCTATTCAAAGGCATGATTCGTGGCCACTGAAACGATGGTCGAACCGACCCGCCGGGATTTCCTCTTCATAGCGACCGGCGCTGCTGGTGCCGTCGCGGTCGGTGCAATCGTTTGGCCTTTGATCGATCAGATGAATCCGGACGCCTCGACCCTTGCGGCGGCGAATACGGAAGTCGATCTTTCCAATATCGCCGAAGGCCAGATCGTGACCGTCAAATGGCGCGGCAAGCCGGTTTTCGTTCGCCACCGTACCCAAAAGGAAATCGACGCGGCCCGCGCGGTTCCGATGAGCGAGCTGCGCGACCCCGCGACCGACGAGTCGCGCGCGCAAAAGCCGGAATGGCTGGTCGTCATCGGCATTTGCACGCATTTGGGCTGCGTGCCGCTTGGCCATCAAGGTCAGTATGACGGCTGGTTCTGCCCTTGCCACGGGTCGGTCTATGATACGGCGGCGCGCATCCGCCAGGGGCCTGCGCCCTATAACCTTGCCCTGCCGCCGTACAAATTCCTCAGCGATAGCAAAGTCAGCATTGGGTAGTTGCGCGGCCCCGCGCGCATCATCCTTGAGAATGGAATAGAGAAGGCCCCATGAGCGGACAGTCGACCTATATCCCGAAAAGCGATCTCGCCCGATGGTTTGAGAGCCGCTTGCCGCTCATCGGTCTCATCCATTCCTCCTTCATCGTTTTCCCGAATCCGCGAAACCTCAATTATTGGTGGACCTTCGGCGGCATTCTGGCCTTCATGCTGATGGCGCAGATCGTCACCGGCGTCGTTCTGGTGATGCATTATACGCCCGAGACGACGATGGCCTTCGATTCCGTCGAGCACATCATGCGCGACGTGAACTACGGCTGGCTGCTGCGCTATGCGCATGCCAACGGCGCGTCGATGTTCTTCATCGCCGTCTATATTCATATGTTCCGCGGCTTCTACTACGGCTCCTACAAGGCGCCGCGCGAAGTGCTTTGGCTGCTCGGCGTCGTCATCTATCTGTTGATGATGGCGACCGGCTTCATGGGCTACGTGCTGCCCTGGGGCCAGATGAGCTTTTGGGGCGCGACCGTCATCACGAGCCTCTTCTCGGCCATTCCGGTCGTCGGCAATTCGATCACGACCTGGCTCTGGGGCGGCTACTCGGTCGATAATGCGACGCTCAACCGCTTCTTCTCGCTGCATTATCTTCTGCCCTTCATGATCCTGGGCGTGGTCATCCTGCACATTTGGGCCTTGCATGTGGCTGGGCCGGGCAATCCCGTCGGCGTCGAAAAGAAGTCGCCGAAGGATACGTTGGCCTTCCATCCTTATTTCACGGTGAAGGATGGTTTCGCGCTCGTCTGCTTCCTGATCTTCTATGCCTGGTTTGTCTTCTACATCCCGAATTTCCTCGGCGATGCGGATAATTACATCGAAGCCAATCCGCTGCAGACGCCGGTCCATATCGTGCCGGAATGGTACTACCTGCCCTTCTACGCGATCCTGCGCTCGATTCCCTCGAAGCTCGGCGGCGTCATTGCGATGTTCGGCGCGATCATGCTCTTCGCCTTCCTGCCCTGGCTCGACCGTTCGCCGGTCCGCTCGGGGAACTACCGCCCGATCTTCAAAATCTTCTTCTGGATCTTCGTCGCCGTCACTCTGGCGCTGGGCTACATCGGTTCGCAGCCGCCGGAAGGAAACATGGTCCTCTACGGCCAGCTTCTGACGGCCTATTACTTCATCTTCTTCCTCGTGATCCTGCCGCTGATCGGGCTTTTCGAGACACCTTTGCCGCTGCCCGCTTCGATCGCGGAATCGGTGCTCAGTCCGGTCAAGCCTGCGACTACGCCGGCTGCTGCAACCTCTTCGGCGGAGCACTGACATGCGCCGCATCCTGAAAGACAAGACGATGAGTTCGCGCCTTCACGCCGGTCTCGGCGTCGTCGCCTTCGCCACGGCCTTTTTCGCATTCGGTACGGCGGGTTTCTCGCAAGGCGAGAATACCGGCTCGTCCGAAGCGGTTGAAGGCCATCACGCGCCGGAGCGGCAGAGCTGGTCCTTCTGGGGACCTTTCGGCAAATACGATCAGGCGCAATTGCAGCGCGGCTTCAAAATCTACAAGGAAGTCTGCGCGAATTGCCATTCGATCAACGATATCGCCTTCCGCAATCTCGGCGATCCCGGCGGTCCGGAATTTTCCGAGGCCCAGGTGAAGGCGCTTGCCGCCACCTATCAAGTCAAGGACGGCCCGAACGACGCGGGCGAAATGTATGAGCGGCCCGGCCGCCCGTCCGATCATATCCCGGCGCCTTTCCCGAATAAGCAGGCGGCCATCGCCGCGCTCGGCGCCGCGCCGCCGGACATGTCGGTTTTGGCAAAGGCGCGTGCGATCTCGCGCGGCTTTCCCTATTTCATCACCGACGCCTTCATCCAATATCAGGAGGCGGGACCGGATTATATCTATGCCATCCTGACCGGCTATACGAAGGATGACGATCCGAACTGGAATGCGATCTTTCCGGGTCACCATATCGCCATGCCCAAGCCGCTGGCCGATGGTCAGGTGGAATATACCGACGGTACGCCGCAGACCTTGCCGCAATATGCGAAGGACATCTCGGCCTTCCTGATGTGGGCGGCCGAACCCAAGCTCGAAGAGCGCAAGGAAATCGGCTTTCGCGTGTTCATCTTCCTGATCGTCTTCGCGGCTCTGCTCTATTTCGTGAAGAAGCGAATCTGGGCTGGTCTTCACGACGAAGCGGCGGTCGGCCATACGTCGGCTTGATCACAGTCGCCGATCTTTAAACAGCGTTATGGCCGGGCTCGTCCCGGCCATTCGCGTTTTTGAGCGCATTCGTTTCATGCGTTGTCGCGCGGTCGAGACGGCATCCGCCTGCGGCTTTATTCCTGTTCGGCCACGCCCGACATCAGCAGCGACAGGCGCCCTTGCAATCTTTGGAAATCGTCTTCCTGGAGATGTCCCGAGCAGCCGGCAAGCACACGTTTGCCGCGATCGACCAGACGATGCCGGAACGTGGGCTCGCCGACCGTGCTTGCGATGTCGCCCAATGCGCGCATCAGCCTGAGACTAACCGCCGCGTCGGCAACGCCGTAATGGCGGATCTGTTCGAAGGCGAGATCCAGCAGGCCGTCGAAACCGATCCACGGTATCGTGAGGCGCAGGACATGCGGCGGATCGAAAAACTCTTTGGTCGGCGGGCGACGGCCTGCCCAGTGAATCAGAATACAGGTCAATTGATCGACGCAGCTGATCGCCGTTGAGGGATCATTAACGGCGGGGGAGAGCGCTCTGAGCGCGATATCGACGATTTGCACGATGCCGAATTCAACATCCTGCTGCATCGTCCGCGTCGGGCCGATGTCGATCGCTGCTAGAAGCTGGCGCGTCCGGTCCTCCGAGGCGTGGTCGCCGTGCGAAACCCGCAGGAGCGGGACGCCCTCCGGAACGAAATGGCCCACCCGCCGCTCGAGACGAAGACTGATCCGATAGGCGAATGCGAGCGACCGGAGCCGCTGAATGTCGATGAAGCGAATATAGCCGGACTGGCGGCTCACGATTGTGAATTCCGGTTTCTCCGACGCGTCGCCCGGCGAGGCGAGGCTAGACTCCGGCCGCCACGGTTCGGGCATGAGCGCGTCGATGACGAGTTCGGTCTCCCGCCGAATACGATCCACAATGTTGTTGACGCTGATGGCGTTTGAAATGTGATGGATGAAATAGATCAGCCATCCGACGCAAACCGGCGCCAGCAGCATGGCGCCGGTGACGGTTGCGACCGGCACGAAAGCATGTGGCGCTGATCGCGCCGCGGGCAGCGCCGCTATGCAATAGGAAAACGTCCCGAGAAAGATTCCGAGCGTCCATTGGGTGACGCGATCTCTGACGAAACTGACCAGAATTCGAGGCGAAAACTGCGTCGATGCCAGGGTCAGCGTCATCAGCAGGATAGCGAAGACGATCGACACGACGGTCATGATCGACGTGGCAATGTCCGTGAGTATGGCTTGCGCAACCTGCGGATCGGCTTTTGACGGGAACAATATCCCGGGAACCAGGGCGCCGATCGCAGGCACCTCTTCTTCCAGCGACGAAAAAACCGCGCCGGCGACACCGAGCGTCAGGGCGATGACGAAGGGACGAACGAGAAAGCCGCCCCGAAACGCGTAGGACGCCGAGCGGAGAAGCAAAGGCAGACTTTTCGGGGGAAGGGTCACTGGCGTCCGGAAAAGAGATCGTAATCGTGGCCCGGCGCGCGCCGCGAGGCGAAGGTTAGAGCAAGCGCCGGGTCCGCGGCAAGATGCTCAAGCGCCACGCCACGCCAGATAGCGGCGGGCGATTTCCGCGGCGATGACAGGCGTCGCATCGATCGGCGCATAGCTCCAATGTTCGAGCTTTCCGGCCCAGCGCCGGGCCGCGCCCGCCGCGATCAGATGGTCGATAAAGGCCGTCATTTTCGGATGGCCGCCATCCGGCTCGTAAATATGCACGGGCACGCCGGTCGCCGCTGCCTCGGCCATCATGTTCACGCTGTCACCGGTCACGAAGATAGCGTCTGCGAGCGCCAGCATGGCGACGTAAGGGTTGCCGCCCGTCCCATCCCAGATGAAATGCTGGCCGGGCGCGCCGGCAAGCGCGGTCTTGACCGCCGCGAGCGTGGTTGGTGGCGTGCGGCGCGATCCCGTCACCATGACGCTCAAGCCTTGGCTTGCCAAGGATCGCGCGACCGCCGCGAGCTCCCGGTCGTTGGCCTGTGAATAGCGGTGATGTGTGCTGGGTCCTCCGAGAATCATGGCGATGCGGGGTGCGGGCAGCGCCGCAAGCTGTGGATCCGGTGTCTTCCGCGCCGCGGCCAGAAGATCGGAACGGATGCGATGCGCGGGCGTCGCCGTGACGATGACGTTCGGCCCGCGCAATTTGTCATGCTGCGGCACCCAGATGAGATCGGCGGCGCGCACGCCGACATAAGGGTCCTTCATGAAGATGGTGAAGGTGCGCCCGCCCGATAGGTTTTTGAGATAGCGAAGATAAGCGACGGTCCGGCGACCTGCTGCGATCGCAATATCGGGATAGGGCGGTGCGAGCGGACTGTTATGGCGATCCGGCCCGTCGCGCGGATCGATCGGCCCATAAGGCATGAGCCAGGCATAAAGCGGCCGCGGAGCGATGAGCCTGCGTTGCGCCGCCACACCCAAAGTCTCGGCGATGCCAAAGCATTGAGTTTCATCGCCGATCTTGCCGTCGGAGAGAACCCAAACCGTCACCGGCGAAAGAAGCGGTGTGTCGTGCATTGAAACCCTTCACGCCAAATATGTTCGGATCTTAAGAATTGCGGCGAAACGCAGCGATGGCTTTTGGTCTTTCGGGATCACGCGCAAAACCAGCCTCTTGAATTTGAGGTAAGCACCACCATCTGTAGCTTCTCCCCTCTGACAAAACACCATGTTTGGGAACGCGACCTCGCAGCATTGCGCGATCGATTTGAAGCGCTTCGCTTCATGACGTTTTTTCTTCAAATAGCGTGTTGACAGTCTGAGCGGGCTGGACCTATAACCCGGTCATCGGCGGCGCTGCTGGTGAGCAGCTGACGCGAACGCTTCCTCGAGTTCTTCGGGCTCAAAACACTCAGTTGAAAAACTGGGCAGAGGATACTTCGCTCCGCCAACGACTACGCTGTTTGACAATTAAATCGAAAGAAAGAGAAACGTGGACGGCGGAGTCCTTGCGGGACTGGTTTGTAATGAACTGGTCCAAAAGAGATACTCTGGCGGTCACGTTTTCTAAGTTCATCGTGTTTTTCGAGATCGCAAGATCTTTGAAAACAGGTGTGCTTGGGACTCGTCAAAATGCGCTTCGGTTCACGCCGAAGCACGTACAGAGAAGTGACCAGCCGAGACCAAATTCTCATTCAACTTGAGAGTTTGATCCTGGCTCAGAACGAACGCTGGCGGCAGGCCTAACACATGCAAGTCGAACGCTGTAGCAATACAGAGTGGCAGACGGGTGAGTAACACGTGGGAACATGCCCTTCGGTTCGGAATAACTCAGGGAAACTTGAGCTAATACCGGATACGTCCGCGAGGAGAAAGATTTATCGCCGAAGGATTGGCCCGCGTCTGATTAGCTTGTTGGTGAGGTAATGGCTCACCAAGGCGACGATCAGTAGCTGGTCTGAGAGGATGATCAGCCACATTGGGACTGAGACACGGCCCAAACTCCTACGGGAGGCAGCAGTGGGGAATATTGGACAATGGGCGAAAGCCTGATCCAGCCATGCCGCGTGAGTGATGAAGGCCTTAGGGTTGTAAAGCTCTTTTGCCCGGGAAGATAATGACGGTACCGGGAGAATAAGCCCCGGCTAACTTCGTGCCAGCAGCCGCGGTAATACGAAGGGGGCTAGCGTTGTTCGGATTTACTGGGCGTAAAGCGCACGTAGGCGGATTCTTAAGTCAGAGGTGAAATCCCAGGGCTCAACCCTGGAACTGCCTTTGATACTGGGGATCTTGAGTCCGGGAGAGGTGAGTGGAACTGCGAGTGTAGAGGTGAAATTCGTAGATATTCGCAAGAACACCAGTGGCGAAGGCGGCTCACTGGCCCGGTACTGACGCTGAGGTGCGAAAGCGTGGGGAGCAAACAGGATTAGATACCCTGGTAGTCCACGCCGTAAACGATGGATGCTAGCCGTTAGGCAGCTTGCTGCTTAGTGGCGCAGTTAACGCTTTAAGCATCCCGCCTGGGGAGTACGGTCGCAAGATTAAAACTCAAAGGAATTGACGGGGGCCCGCACAAGCGGTGGAGCATGTGGTTTAATTCGAAGCAACGCGCAGAACCTTACCAGCTCTTGACATGTCCCGTGTGGTTTCCAGAGATGGATTCCTTCAGTTCGGCTGGCGGGAACACAGGTGCTGCATGGCTGTCGTCAGCTCGTGTCGTGAGATGTTGGGTTAAGTCCCGCAACGAGCGCAACCCTCGCCCTTAGTTGCCATCATTTAGTTGGGCACTCTAGGGGGACTGCCGGTGATAAGCCGAGAGGAAGGTGGGGATGACGTCAAGTCCTCATGGCCCTTACGGGCTGGGCTACACACGTGCTACAATGGCGGTGACAGTGGGATGCAAAAGGGCGACCTCTAGCAAATCTCAAAAAGCCGTCTCAGTTCGGATTGCACTCTGCAACTCGAGTGCATGAAGGTGGAATCGCTAGTAATCGTAGATCAGAACGCTACGGTGAATACGTTCCCGGGCCTTGTACACACCGCCCGTCACACCATGGGAGTTGGTTCTACCCGAAGGCGTTTTGCTAACCGCAAGGGGGCAGACGACCACGGTAGGGTCAGCGACTGGGGTGAAGTCGTAACAAGGTAGCCGTAGGGGAACCTGCGGCTGGATCACCTCCTTTCTAAGGATGATCCTTCAGATCCAAGGCAACTCGTTGCCGCGGACTATCGGATCTCTTGGAACAAAGGCCTTAATCAAAAGGCCATTTTGCGGGATTTCGCCGCCTTCGTTTCTCTTTCTTTCTGGACGAGCCCGCGCGGTCTTTCGCCGACTTGCCAGCCGGCCTGCGAGGCTTTATGAGCCTTCGCGGTTGAGCAAACGGTTCGGGCTTGTAGCTCAGTTGGTTAGAGCGCGCGCTTGATAAGCGTGAGGTCGGAAGTTCGAGTCTTCCCAGGCCCACCAAATCGGATTTATGAATAGCCTCGATCTCAATCGATCGGCGCTGCTCCAAGATCCGGCCAGTGTCTCTCTCGGGGCCATAGCTCAGTTGGGAGAGCGCGTGCTTTGCAAGCATGAGGTCGTCGGTTCGATCCCGTCTGGCTCCACCAGACTGGCGATTGCCGGCATGACCAATCGATCATCGCGCTGCGACAAGGTTCGTCCAAAATCAAAGTTTCGCTTTCAAGGCTTCGGCCAGAAGGCGGGTTATTGAACATCGTGAAGAGGAAACACATCCGATTGTCTGTTTCGAGGTCAAACTCGTGGCAGCAAGCATCTCAGTCAGTGAACGTAGCTTGACCGCAGCGTTCTCGGATGTGTTTGAAGCAAACTGGTCTTTAATAAATCGGGCCCAGATCGACCATCCTGGTATAGGGCGGCCGATCGCACTGCTGCCGAGCGGTGGGCATCGATAATGAGAGCGATCAAGTGTCTTAAGGGTATTCGGTGAATGCCTTGGCGCTAAGAGGCGATGAAGGACGTGGTACGCTGCGATAAGTCATGGGGAGCTGCGAACAGGCTTTGATCCGTGAATTTCCGAATGGGGAAACCCACCTTCGATACCTAGGATTCCAAGCTCATCAGATCATGAAGCCTACGGGCTTCGACACAAAGGCCATCCGGTGCACAAACTGGATGGCGCGCGTGGATCTTTTGGTTTTGGACTTCTAGGTATCAAAAGAAGGTATTTGTTTCTGAATAAAATAGGAAACAAAGGCGAACCTGGGGAACTGAAACATCTAAGTACCCAGAGGAAAGGACATCAACGAGACTCCGTTAGTAGTGGCGAGCGAACGCGGACCAGGCCAGTGCTTCTGTTGTTTCAACTGGAACCGGATGGAAAACCGGGCCTTAGTGGGTGATAGCCCCGTACGGATTTCGAACAATAGAAGACTTGAGTAGGGCGGGACACGTGCAATCCTGTCTGAACATGGGGAGACCACTCTCCAAGCCTAAGTA